>NZ_LZMG01000370.1:0-3825 GCF_001673615.1 Mycobacterium sp. 1245499.0 | reverse complement strand
GCGCGCCGCGCCGGCGTCGGTGAGCGAACCCTGTACCGCAGATTTCCGGCAAAGGCGGACCTGGTACGCGCCGCCCTGGATCAAAGCATCGCCGAGGACCTCACGCCGGTGATCGACAGCGCCCGCCTCGAGAAGGATCCGCTGCGCGGCCTCACCCAGCTGATCGAAGCGGCGATATCGCTGGGGGCGCGCGAACACAGCCTGCTGACGGCCGCACGCCGCGCCGGATCGCTAACCTCCGACATCTCGGTGTCGCTCAACGCGGCGCTCGGCGAGCTCGCCCGCGCAGGCCAGCGAGCCGGCAGCATCCGCACCGACCTGGTCGCCGACGACCTTCCTCGCCTGATCGCGATGCTCTTCAGCGTGCTGTCCACCATGGATGCCGGCAGCGACGGCTGGCGGCGCTATGTCACCCTCGTCATCGACGCGATATCGGTCAACGAACGACAGCCGCTGCCGCCGGCCGCCGCACTGCGCTATGAGCTGCAGCCGGACAGCTGGCCCCTGTGAACGAGCGGCGGCTCAGCCGGCCGGCAGTCCCGCTTTGACGGCGGCGTCTTGCTTTTGGGCGAGATCGAGCATGACATCGGCTGGCGTGGGATTGCCGACGACACAGTCGGACTCCAGGTCGACCATGGCCCTGCCCTCGACGAACACCGCCTCGGAGATCTCCATCGGGTTGGCCGGGTCGGTTCCCTGACCGATCACCATGAACCCGTTGGTGCCGACGTCGATGGGCTGCTGCTGGCCGTTGACCTTCTTTCCGACGACGTCGCGCATGTTCGCCGCGGTCTGGGTGGCGGTGGCCGCATCGGGGAAGACCGCGATCGTGTCGATGATGGTGCGCTTGCCGTCGGGGTTCTTGAAAACCTGCCCCACGCCGGTGATGCCGCTGGGATTCTGGCTCGGCGGCCCGTCGGCGGTGGCGTTGGGGCCCACGTCGCCGGGCTTGATCAGCAGGTTGCTGTAGTCCACCGGCGCTCCCGGTGCGCCCGGGGCCGCGCCGGCCGAAGGGCTCGACGAAGCGGCCGGGCCGGACGACGAGGCCGAACCCGATGATCCCGTCGAGCTTTTGCCGCCACCGCATCCGGCCACCGTCGCGCCGACCAATAGGGCGGCAGCTGTCAGCCCGAGCACGGACGTCCGCACCGTATTCATGAGGCTCTCCTTGGTGAACTCAGCTATTTGTATCCCTTACCGCGCGCGTGGGCAGCGAGAACACGCAAACTCCGGCCGCCGGACGACTATTCATCTGTCAGCCCAGCCTATGGGCTGGCGACGGGATCGGTAAGGGCACACGCTGTGCAGCGGCGCGGCGTCAGTTGATGGTCACTCCCGCATCGACCTTGAATTCCAGCCCCGTCACATACCTGGACTCATCGGACAAAAGGAACAGCACCGCGTTGCTGACGTCGACGGGCTCGACGGCCGGCGTGGGCATCGCATTGACGAAGATGGGGATCAGGTCGGACCGTCGCTCGCCCAAGAGCGGTCCGAACGACGGTGGAACCATCCCGGTGGGAACACCGGTGGGAAGCACGGTGTTGACGCGCACGTTCTGCGCCGCCAGTTCGTTGGCCAACGCCAGCGTCAGGCCGACGACGCCGTGCTTGGCCGCCGTGTAGGGCGTCTGCAGTGGAAATCCCTTGATAGCGCCCGCGGAACTGACGTTGACCAGGCTGCCGCCGCCCTGGTCGAGCAGGTGGGGTATCGCGGCCGCGCAGGTGTTCCACACCCCGATGAGATTGACGTCGACCACCGTGCGCCACTGGTCGGCGGTGGTCTGGTCCCAGGACGCCACCGTGAGCACGCCGGCATTGGCCACCGCGCCGTCGAGGCCGCCGAGCTCGCCGACGCCGTCGTCGACCGCAGACCGCAGTTGCGCCTCGTTTCGGACGTCGACGATGCGGCTCACGCAGCGGCGACCGAAACCCCTTACCAGTTCGACTGTTTCGGCCAACTCGTCCTTCGTCGCCAAAGGATATTCGATCTCGGGCAGAGATTGGCATATGTCGAGCAGGATGAGGTCGGCGCCCTCCTGCGCTAGCCGCAGGGCGTGGCTGCGTCCCATGCCGCGCGCGGCGCCGGTGATCAGGATGCGTTTGCCGGCAACGCGTCCGGGGGCCGAGGTCGTCAGGTCAGTGCTCGTTCCACATCAGGCCACGCATCGTTGCCGACAGCGGAATATCCTCCACCCCGATCAACCCCTGGGGCGCCCGGCATACCCAATCGATCGCGTTGACGGCCCGGCCGGCCGTCGAGATGCAGCCGGCATCAGTGGAATCGAATAGCGGGTGGGACACGTGGGTGTTGATTTCGACCCGCGGCTCCCCGTCCACGACAACCCGATGAACCCCGGTGTGGCCGTCGGGCGGGAACTCCCAGTCGGGCGCCGCGGCCTGGGTGAGCCTGGTGACGTGCTCGAGCGTGATGACCGGCCGCCCGTCGCGCACCCCCTCGGTGGCGAACCGCACCGCGGCCATCTGCCCCGGTTCGACCGTCATCATCGTGCAGTCGATTCGTTCTCGCGTGTACCAGGGTTCGCAGCGCTGGCGCACGTCATCGAGCTTGATGTCGAGGTTGTCCGCCAGGCTGCGGACCTGACCTCCCCACATCGACACGATCACCCCGGGCAAAAACATCATCGGCGAATCGTCATCGGGCGTCGAGCCGAAACCCATTGCTGCGCCGGTGAATTCGGCGTCGTCGTAGTTCCCATAGTCGAAGATCTCCTGCACGGTGATCGAGTCGATCCGGGTGGTCAGGCTGGCCGCGGAGTGCACCAGCGTATCGCCGGAGAAGCCCGGATCGATGCCGTTGACGTAAAGCGAGGCGTTGCCGGCCGCGCAGGCACGCTCCAGGGGCTCGCGCAACCAGTCGTCGGCGTGGCGCGGGGTGACCAGCCAGACCATCGACGTACCGACGACGTTGGTGCCGGCCGCCAGGAACTTGGCCATCTGTTCGATGGCTTCCATCGGCCGCGTCTCCCCTTGGGATGTGTAAACGACGCAGTCGGCGCCGAGGGCGACCAGGGCGTCGATGTCGTCCGTGGCGATGACGCCGGTCGGTTCGTCCAGTCCGCACAGCTGCGCCGCATCCTGGCCGACCTTCTGGCTGCTGGCGGCGTGCACGCCGACCAGCTCGAGATCGGGTCTGCCGATGATGGCTCGCAACGAATGCCGACCCACGTTGCCGGTGGAGAATTGAATGACCCTGCGCATGGCTACCCTCGTCCTTCCGGCGGTGGGTGATGACCCATCATGACGCGTTCAATCGCCGCACAGGTCAGTAATCGGGTATCGGCAGTGGCGAATTGTTCGAGTCGATGCCGCCGTCGACGTGGAACGTCGCGTTGGTCGCGTAGCAGTCGCGGGTGGCCAGGTACACCGCGAGCCGCCCGAGATCCTCGACGTCGCCCAGCCGATGCAGCGGCGTGGCCTCCTGCATCTTTTCCAGTGAGCCGGGCATCAGATCCAGGCTGCCCTTCAGGCCGTCGGTGGCGAAGGACCCCAGGGCGATGGCGTTGACGCGAATCTTCGGGGCGAGTTCCTGTGCCATGGCGCGGGTGAGCGCTTCCAGACCACCCTTGGCAACGCAATAGGCGGTCAGCGCCCGGATGCCGAAACGTGCCGAGCCCGACGAGATGTTGATGATGGAACCGTGTCCGGCGCTGAGCATGTGGGGCGCCACCAGCTGACTCATGATGAAGGCCGACGTCACACACCAGTCGAAGGTGTGCCGGAAGTCTTCGTCGGTGATATCGAGGAATCGCGCGTAGGTCGACCCGCCGACATTGTTGACCAGAATGTCGATGCGACCGAGGCG
>NZ_LZMG01000369.1:0-708 GCF_001673615.1 Mycobacterium sp. 1245499.0 | reverse complement strand
GGCCATCCAGCACACCGCGGAGGCGCAGCGGCAGCCCGGCTTGACGCTGGTACGCACGACGTTTCGGGCCGAGGCCGACCACCGCGCGACGACGCCGCCGCCCGGCGAGGACCAGCCGGATAACAGGGCCAGCACCGCCAGCGCGCCGCCGAACACCGCCAGCGGAGCGATCTGGTTTTTGCCGCTGAGTTCGCTTCGCGCGCAAAGCCATTCCCACGCCACCACCGCCGCGGCGGCCAGCACGAGCAGCGCGATGTCCCCGGCACGCCACAGGGCGCCCAGCCCCGCGCACGCCAGCACCACCACCGGCCCGGCCAGCAGCGGTGGCCATAGCGCACCGACCGCACGCCGGCAGAGGTCGGCGACGCCGAGGGCGATGAGAAAGACCGCCACGGCGCTCACGGCAGACTCCGAAGGTATTGACTGGCAAGCACAATCAAGTCCAGGCCGTCGCGGCTCGCGCGTTGGGACACCGCCGACGGGCTGATGCCCTCTTCGGCGGCGAGCTCCTTTTTGGTCCGGCCCGTCATCAAGCCCCTCACTATCCGCAATGACCGTTCATCAAGCGATCCAAGCAGATGGTCCCGACAGATCAGGGCGGCGTTGACGGCGGCGACGTCGTCGCGGGTGCCGGCCTCGGCCCGAAACGTCGTGCGTACCAGCGTCAAGCCGGGCTGCCGCTGCGCCTCCGCGGTGTGCTGGATGGCC
>NZ_LZMG01000368.1:0-5816 GCF_001673615.1 Mycobacterium sp. 1245499.0 | reverse complement strand
CGTCGAGCAGCGCCGCCCCCACGTCGATGACCATGTCGACCTCGGTGGCCCCGGCCGCGACGGCCAGGGCCGCCTCGTGCGCCTTCACCGCCGGGAGGTGCTTGCCCGAGGGGAAACCCGCCACGGCGGCCACCCGCAGCCCGGTGCCGGCCCGCACCGCGACGGGGACCATCGAGGGCGAGACGCATACCGCGTAGACGCCCAGTTCGCCCGCTTCGGCGACCAGGGCGGCCACGTCGGCGCCGGTTGCTTCGGGTTTGAGCAGCGTGTGGTCGACGAACGCCGCCAACTGCGCTCGGCTGGGTTGGGTTGGCATCAGAAGGATTCTTCCGGACCGCCGGGATTGCAGCCCGAGGCGACCATCTCGGCGTCGTCGACGACCGGTCGCCACGGCTCGAGGTTCCAGCTGACCTTGCCGGGCTGGGCGAGTTCGGCGAACTCCCAGTGGCAGAGGAACTGCGCGCGCATGCCGGCGGTGTCGGCGTCCGGGGACGCGGCGAGCACCTCGGCCCAGGCCTCTTCGGCCAGGGCGGTGGTTGCGGGGATGCGCGAGGCGGCCCGGCCGGCCGGCGACGGAAACACCCGCAGGCTGCTGCGGCCCTGCCACTGCGCCCACTGGGTGTGGTCGATGTACGGCGGGGACGGCGCGGGCGGTTCGGCCGCGCCGCTACCGGGGTCCGGCGCGGCGGCAGCGGGCGGTATCGGACAAGCCAGGGCGACGAGCACCGCGACCGGCGCCGTCAGCAGGGCCATCATTGCGCTAGCGCGACTTACCTTGTATCTCAAGCAGTTTGGGCCGCACATCGACCAGGTACACACCGGCGGCACAGGCCGCGATCGCCATACCGAGCACGCCGAACACGAAACCCAAGATGGATGTCAGGGCGACGGCCCCTCCCAGGATCAGCAACCACACGGGCTTGGTCAGCTTCTCGGCGGCGGTGTAGGCGTCGGGTCGTTGCAGCGCAGCATGCACGAACGCGTAGATGGCCGTGACCAAGACGGCGATCTGCAAGACCAGCATGACGGTTTGCACGAGGTGGCTCACGCCCTAAGGGTATGCGGGCACCCGCCAAAACGTCGACTCCGAGTCACCCGGAGGCGACTCGGAGCCCAACGTCGTGAAATGTCGTGCTTACTTCTGGGTGACCTTCTTGGCGGCCGCCTTCTTGGCCGGCGCCTTCTTGGCCGGCGCCTTCTTGGCGGGCGCCTTCTTGGCGGGCGCGTTCACGGCCTTCTGCGCCTTCTTGGTGGCCGCTTCGGTCTTGCCGGGCAGCTCGATGCCGACCAGCTTGGCGGCGCGCTCGCCGACCGCGCGGGTCTGCGAGGCGACGGTGCCGAGAGCTTCCTGCGTCAGCTCGACGGCCTGGTCGACGTAGCCCTCGGCACGCGCGGAGGCGTCCTCGAACGCGGTCTGGTTACGCAGCCGCTGCAGGGCCGCCTCACCGCGCTCGACCAGCTCGTTGTACCGGCTGGTCGCCGCCTCGAGGTAGCCCTCGGCGGCCTTGCGCAGCTCTTCGGTGGTGAACTTGTCGCGCAGCTCGGTGAACTGGTCGGGCAGGTCCTCCTGCAGCTTGGTCAGGCGAGCGCGACGTTCCTCGACCCGGGTACGGGTCTCGGCGCGGGTTTCCTCGGCGCGCTCCCGCAGGCCGGCGATCAGGTCGTTGACGGTGGCCAGGGCCAGGTCGGCCGCGCCCAGGGCTGCGAGCAGCGGGGCCCGCAAATCTTCGATGTTCGTGTTTTCCGCCATGGTTTTTCCTTTCATGCTGTGTTTTCGCTATCGGCGTTATTCGGTGTTATTGGCTGTCTGGTCGAGAAGTTAGGTGCAAACGTCTCCTTCGCAACTGGGGCCGCCAATGCCGGGGCGGTTCGTCCAGCGGTTCAGCTGGAACCCGGTAGGTCTTCCACGGTGGGTAACCGCGACGGCCGGTCGTCTATACATCACCAACTCGCTACCGCGATGCGCAGAGTCCGCTTTCTCGGGTAAACGCCCAGCACAGCTGGCTACCGTGCCGGATCGAACGGACTGCTCACTCGCTGTCGGATTCGGTCGGACACTCCTCTGGGATCGATTCGTTTTGCTGGGTGAACGATGAATAGATGTCGAGCAGAATTTGCTTTTGGCGCTCGGTGATCGCAGTGTCGGTGACGATCGCGTCCCGCACCTGACTTTTGTCGCTGGGCTCGAGAATCCCGGCGCGCACATAGAGAACCTCGGCGGAAACCCGAAGGGCCTTCGCGATCTGGTTCAGGACATCGGCGGAGGGCTTACGCAATCCACGCTCCACCTGGCTCAAATATGGATTGCTGACCCCGGACTTTTCGGCGAGTTGGCGCACCGACACCTGCGCGAGTTCACGCTGGCTGCGGATGAAACTGCCGATGTCGGAGGCCACTTCGGAGGCAGCGTTGGACACCTTGGCGGAGAGCTTCTCCTCGGGCGTCATGGCGTGCTCCTGGTCGGCGACTGATCTTGACGCGGATCAGACTACTACAAGTGCTTGCTATTGCAAGCACTTGTTAGCACTACTAGAAATCCGTTAAATCAGTAGCTGCGCGACGGCATAAATCGCCAAACCCGCCAGCGACCCGACGACGGTTCCATTGATCCGAATAAATTGCAGGTCACGGCCGACGTGCAATTCGATGCGCCGGCTGGCCTCCTCGGCGTCCCAGCGCTCGATCGTGTCGGTGATGATCGCGGTGATCTCCACGCCGTACTGCGAAACCAGATGCTGAGCCGCCCGGACCAGCCAGTTGTCGACCTTGTCGCGCAGGTCCGCGTCGTCGCGCAGCGATTCCCCGATGCGGACCACGGTGTCGGCGATCCGGGTGCGCAGCGTGCTGGACGGGTCGTCCACGCCCTCGAGCACCAGCCGCTTCAGCGTCTTCCACGCGGTCGCGGCGGCGTTGGCGATCTCGTCGCGCGCCATCAGCTGTTCTTTGATCGCATCGGCGCGCGCGATGGTGTCCGGGTCATGCTGCAGGTCGTCGGCGAAGTCGAACAAAAAGCGGGTGGCCGAGCGGCGCAGTTCGTGGTCGGGGTTGCGGCGCACCTTGTCGGTGAAGTCCATCAGCTCGCGGTGGATGCGGTCGCCGACGAGATGGTCGACGAAGCGCGGCGACCAGGTCGGTGAGTCACGCTCGACCACCCGCTGGATGACCTCGCCGGCCTTCAGTGACCACTGAAAGGCCCGGTCGGCCAGCAACTGGATCAGCGCCTCCTGCCGGTGCTCGGCCAGCAGCGTCGCCAGCACGCGCCCGACCGGCGGCCCCCACTGCGGCTCGGCGATGCGGCGCACGATCATCCGGTCGATCACCTGCTGGACGTCGTCGTCGCGCAGCAGTTCGACCAGCACCCGCAGCACCGTGGCCGTCTCGCTGGCCACCCGCTCGGCGTGGGCGGTCTCGGAGAGCCACTTACCGAGCCGGCCGGACACCTGGGCGTCGCGCAGCTTGGTTTCCACCACCTCCGGCGACAGGAAGTTCTCCCGCACGAAGGTGCCCAGGCCCTCGCCCAGCTGGTCCTTCTTGCGCTTGATGATCGCGGTGTGCGGGATGGGAATGCCCAGCGGGTGGCGGAACAGCGCTGTCACCGCGAACCAGTCCGCCAGGGCGCCCACCATCCCGGCCTCGGCGGCGGCGCCGACGTATCCCACCCAGGCCCCCAGGCTGGCGTGCGCCTGGGCCCACCGGCAGGCCAGGAACACGCCGGTGGCACCGATCAGAAAACCCAGTGCCACCATCTTCATCCGGCGCAGCGCCACTCTGCGCTGCGCGTCGGCCTCGGGGTCGGCGCCGGCGAAGGATTCGGCAAAGGATGCGCGCCCCGCGTTCGCCGCGGTCAGTGGCGTCGCCGAATTGGGCCTCGCCGCCGGCGGGCCGGACGCTTCGCCTCGCACCGAGGCTCGATGTGCCACCACTCCATCATCTATCTTTCCCACGAATTGGTGTGACGACACTGTTCGCGACGTCTCACCCACGCCCGGCCAGGGCAGGAAACCGACCCCCTCACGCCGTAAGATCAGGGGCGTCTAGGGAATGGGAATTAGGCGACAGTGGCAGAGCATATTACGGCTGTGAGCGTCAAAATGGATGGGCGCAAGCGGCGCTGGCATCAACACAAAGTGGAGCGTCGTAACGAACTGGTCGACGGCACGATCGACGCGATTCGCCGACTGGGTGGCGCGCTGAGCATGGATGAGATCGCCGCCGAGATCGGGGTCTCCAAAACGGTGCTGTACCGCTATTTCGTCGACAAGAACGACCTGACGACGGCTGTGATGATGCGGTTCACCCAGACCACCCTGATTCCCAACATGGCCGCGGCGCTGACGTCCAACCTCGACGGCTTCGACCTGGCGCGCGAGATCATCCGCGTCTACGTCGAAACCGTCGCGAACGAGCCCGAGCCGTACCGATTCGTGATGGCCAACAGTTCGGCCAGCAAGAGCAAGGTCCTTGCCGACTCCGAGCGCATCATCGCCCGCATGCTCGCTGTGATGATGCGCCGCCGCATGCAACAGGCCGGGATGGACACCGGCGGCGCGGAACCATGGGCGTATCTGATCGTCGGCGGGGTGCAGCTGGCCACCCACTCCTGGATGTCCAACCCGCGGATGAGCCGCGACGAGTTGATCGACTATCTGACCATGCTGAGCTGGAACGCCCTCAAGGGCATCGTCGAGGTCGGCGGATCGCTGGAGAAATTCCGCGAGGAGCCCCACCCGTCGCCGATCGTGCCGCCCCGCGGGCTCGACGGCGGGTCCGGTCTGTAAAGCGGCCCCGGGAGCGACTGGAGTTTTTGGGGATTACACCCGCTCCATGTGAGCTTGAACGCGCCTTGGGAATGCGACTTGAACAGCCCCAGGTATTAGCATGCAGGGGAGTATCGGGGGATCAGCGGGGCTGTCGGTTGGCTGTCTACCCCTGTCCCCAAGCAGTTCAGAAAGGCTCGTATCGACATGTCTGTGCAGCTCACGCCGCATTTTGGAAACGTGCAAGCCCATTACGACTTGTCCGACGACTTCTTTCGGCTGTTCCTGGATCCCACACAGACCTACAGCTGTGCCTACTTCGAGCGCGACGACATGACGCTCGAGGAGGCGCAGATCGCCAAAATCGATCTGGCGCTGGGCAAATTGAAGCTCGAACCCGGGATGACGCTGCTGGACATCGGTTGCGGCTGGGGGGCCACCCTGCGGCGGGCCATCGAGAAGTACGACGTCAACGTCATCGGAATCACGCTGAGCCGCAATCAGTTTGAGTACAGCAAGAACAAGCTGGCCGGATTGCCGACCAGTCGCAACATCGAGGTGCGGTTGCAGGGCTGGGAAGAGTTCGAGGACAATGTCGACCGGATCGTCACGATTGGCGCCTTCGAAGCTTTCAAGATGGAGCGCTATCCCGCATTTTTCGAACGCGCCTACGAGATCCTTCCCGACGACGGCCGAATGCTGTTGCACACCATCTTGACCTACACGCAAAAGCAGCAGCACGAGCGCGGTGTTTCGATCACGATGAGCGATATCCGATTCGCTCGATTCATCGGCCAGGAAATTTTCCCGGGTGGACAACTCCCGGCGCAGGAAGACATTTTCAAATTCGGCGAGGCGGCGGGCTTCACGATCGAGCGGGTGCAGCTGCTGCAGCAGCATTACGCGCGGACCCTCAACATTTGGGCGGCCAACCTGGAGGCCAATAAGGACAAGGCGGTCGCCCTGCAGTCCCAGGAGGTCTACGACCGGTACATGAAGTACCTGACCGGCTGCGCGAAGTTGTTCCGTGCGGGCTACACCGACGTCAATCAGTTCACG
>NZ_LZMG01000367.1:0-6749 GCF_001673615.1 Mycobacterium sp. 1245499.0 | reverse complement strand
TTCCGGGCCCGGCTGCGGGTCGATGCTGGCCGCCTCGGCAGCCTGGGACGGGCTGGCCGCCGACATGCATGCGACGGCCGCAGCCTATGGGTCGGTGATCTCGGACCTGACCACCGCGGCATGGCTGGGTGCCGCGTCGGTGGCGATGGAGGCCGCCGCCGCACCCTATGCCTGGTGGCTGACGACGACTGCTGCGCTGTGCGAGCAGGCCGCCACCCAGGCCAGGGCCGCCGCAGCCGCCTACGAGGCCGCATTTGCGATGACCGTGCCCCCACCCGTGGTCGCAGCCAATCGCGCGCGGCTGATGTTGCTGATCGCGACAAACATCCTCGGTCAAAACACCCCGGCGATCGCTACCACCGAAGCCGAGTACGCCGAAATGTGGGCCCAGGATGCCGGCGCGATGTACGAGTATGCCGGCGCATCCGCTGCCGCTTCGGCGGTACCGCCATTCACCCCGCCCCCGCCTACCACAAATCCAGCCGGGGTCGCCGGCCAGGTTGTTGCGGTTGCCCACGCCAGCGCCACGCCGGCCGGCGAAGCGAACCAGACCGTCATGTCGACCGGATCGCAGCTGATCGCCGTAGTACCCAATGCGATTCAGGGACTTGCGGTGCCCTTGCCGGCCGCCGCGGCATCACTGCCATCGTTCTCGCAACTGCTGAGCTTATTGAGCCCGGTGAACCTGGCCGTTGCTTCGGCGTCGACGGGCATCACGTCGACGGGCATGGCCGGGTCGTACGCGGGCTTGGGGTATGCGGTGCACTACGACCCAGACGGTGCCAGCAAGATGGACGCCATACTGCAACGGTTGGGGGCGGCTCGGGCAGGCTCCGGACCGGGCACAATAGCGTCATCGGGCTCGGAAGACCTGGAGGCAGGCGGCGGTACGGCGCCTGAGTCGTCGGCGGGTTTGAGTCGAGCCTCCTCAGTCGGTGCGCTGTCGGTGCCCCCGAGCTGGTCCGCAGCTCTCCCGCCGATCAGACGTGCCGCGGCAGCGTGGCCGAACACCCTCCCCGGTGTTGCCCCGACGGTCCTGGCAGCGAACCCGGAAAATCTGCTCAACGAAATGCTTTTGGCGGGTATGGCCGTGCGCGGCATCCGCGGTGCTCCCACTCAGGGCCGGCCCACGATCACCATCACCGTGACGCAGCATCCGCCGGATAACCACCGCGGGCCCTGATGCGTGCCCATCCGCCCAGCGATGCCTGCTGTGCTCACCCGGGTGAATTAGCTCGCCGGGTGATGACGACTCACCCCGCGCCGGTGAATGCTGACTCAGCAGCTGGCGAGCGGAGGGCAAATGCAGCCGACCACGTACCGGATGTGCATTCAAGGCCGCGTGACCGAGCGGCTCGGGTTCGCATTCGAAGGGATGCGCCTCGAGGCCGGTACGACCGAAACCGTGTTCACCGGCGAAATCCGCGACCAGTCACAGCTTTACGGACTCCTGGACCGGGTCCGTGATCTCGGCCTCGAGCTCGTCAGCGTACAACCGCAGCCCGCGGCTGACCCGACGACAACAACCCACATCAGGAAGGACATGTAATGCGAGCCATAACTGTTTCAGATCGTGACGCCGGTACCGCTGGTCTGTCACTGACGGACCTGCCTTACCCTCAGGCGGCCGACAACGATGTCGTTGTGCGGGTCCACGCCGCCGGTTTCACCCCGGGGGAGCTCGACTGGCCGCACACGTGGATCGACCGCTCGGGTCACGACCGGACGCCGAGCGTGCCCGGCCACGAGCTGTCGGGCGTGGTGGTTGAATTGGGCTACGGCACCACACTTTTAACCGTTGGACAGCGGGTGTTCGGCCTTGCCGACTGGGCCCGCAACGGCTCGCTGGCGGAGTACGCCGCCGTGGAAGCCCGTAATCTCGCACCGCTGCCGATGGACATCGACCATACTGTGGCCGCGGCGCTGCCGATCTCGGGATTGGCCGCCTGGCAGGGTTTGTTCGACCACGGCCGCCTCGCCGCCGGGCAGACGGTTCTGATCCACGGCGCCGCCGGCGGGGTGGGGTCGATCGCGGTGCAGCTCGCTCGCGAGATCGGTGCGCGCGTCATCGGTACCGGCCGGACCGCGGACCGGGACCGGGCGACGGAGCTCGGCGTCCACGCCTTCCTCGACCTGGAGACCGAAAAGCTCGAAGATGCAGGCGAAGTCGACGTGGTGTTCGACGTGATCGGCGGAGAGGTTCTCGCCCGATCGGCCGCTCTGGTGCGCGCCGGCGGAACGCTCGTCACCATTGCTGAGCCGCCGAAGACGCAGCCGCAAGACGGAAGGGCAATTTTCTTCCTTGTCGAGGCCGATCGCGCCCAGCTCGCCGCCCTCGCCGCGCGAGTGCGCGATGGACGCCTTCGGCCGGTGGTCGGTGCAGTGCTGCCACTTGCCGAAGCAGCCGCCGCATTCGCTCCCGCGAAGCGCGTCCCGGGCAAGACGATCCTGCGCGTCGCCGAAGACTGAAAACGAAGGCAGCCGAAATGGCCATGAAAATAGCACTAGCCGCACTGGTGGTTGCGGTAATGCTCGCGCCCGCAAGCGATGCCGCGCCGGTGCCGGAGAATTCGGATCAAAACCCCGTGATCCGACCAGTTTTCAGCCAACCCACCAATGTTCCCGGTAAATCGCTGGAAGCGGTGGCCGTCAGCTATCCGCCCGGCGGTAAAAGCGAAGCCCACCACCACGCCAAATCGGCGTTCATCATGGCGTACGTGATCTCCGGAGCGATCCGCAGTCAGGTGGAAGGTGAGCCGGCACGCGTCTACCACGCCGGTGAGACGTGGAGTGAAGCCCCTGGCGCGCACCACACGATCAGCGAAAACGCCAGCACCACCGAACCCGCCGAATTACTGGCGGTTTTCCTGCTCGATACCGGAGACGGCCCGCTCACCACCAACGACAACGCCTGAAGATGAGACATCGTTCACTCCGGGCGCTCGAAACCGTCGCACGACGGCTAATCCATCGAGTCGGTTTGGAAAAGAGGGCAGATGAAAGCCAGTAAAGACTTCGACGTGATCGTCATCGGTGGCGGAGTGGGCGGTGTGGCCGCCGTGCGCAAGCTTGCATCCGTGGGCCTTTCGGTAGCGCTCGTCGAGGATCGTCTGGTCGGCGGAGAATGTCATTACTGGGGTTGCAACCCAAGCAAAACGTTACTCCGCCCGATCGAGGTGTTCAACCTCGCAAAGGCGGTTCCCGGTGTGCGAGAGGCGATTTCGGACCGCAGGTTGGACGTTGCGGCCGTCTTCAAGAAGCGCGACGCGATCGTCGAGAACCTGTCGGACCAAGACCGAATAGAGTCGCTGCGGCAAGCCGGTGTTGCGGTGTTTCACGGGTTCGCCCGGTTGAGCGGCCAACGAACAGTGCGGGTGGCCTACACCCTGGGAGACACCACCGAAGCCGTCTTGACCGCACGTCACGCGGTCGTGCTGGCCACCGGCACTCGTCCCAACGTGCCGGAGATACCTGGGCTGGCGCAGGCACGCCCGTGGACCAATCGGGACCTGACGACCATGACGCGGGTGCCGCCTCGCGCGCTGCTGGTGGGTGGCGGCCCCGTCGCTGTCGAGTTCGCGACCATCCTGAGCGGGTTAGGCTCAGCGGTAACGCTTCTGGTGCGTGAGAACACTCTGCTAGCCAACTGCGAACCCGAAGCTCGAGAGCTGGTCACGCAATCGCTGCGAAGCAAAGGCGTGACGATTCACTTCGAGACGGAGTTGTCGGCGGTATGCCGGACCGTGCCGGGCGGCTGCGTCACGGCAACTTTCCACGACCAGACCATCGAGGTAGACGAAATCGTCCTGGCCGCGGGACGCCGCACCAACACCGACACCATCGGACTGGAATCCCTTGGCCTGCCAAGCGGCGGCTTCGTCACAGTGAACGACCATCTCCAGGCGGTCGGCGTCTCGGGCGGTTGGCTCTACGCCCTCGGGGATACCACCGGGCGTGCCCGGCTGTCTCATATCTCCACCTACCACGGCCGGGTCGTGGCCGACATCATCGCGGCCCGCGCCGCGGGACGTGAACTATCCGACAACGAGTTGATCGCCCGTGATGCCGGCAATGTGGCGCAGGTTATCTACACCGAACCTCAAGTGGCCTGGGTGGGGCGCACCGAAAGTCAGGCCCGGGCAGAAGGGTTCGCGGTTCGGACGCGGGCTGCCCGTTACCCCGGCGCGGTGTCGTTTCTTGCCCTGTACCGGGACGGCTTCCAAGGATGGGCAAAATTGGTGATCGACGCCGAGACCAACACACTTCTCGGCGCGACATTCGTGGGCCCGCAGTTCTCCGAACTGGTTCAAGCAGCCACACTGGCCATCCTCGCGGAGGTCCCGGTCAGTCTGCTACGCCATGCCGTCGCACCACATCCGACGGTCAACCAGGTTTGGGATCCGCTACTGACCCAAGAATCCGAGCTCGGCCCGTTACTGGAGAACGAGGCGCGGCAAGCGCAGAAGAGCGCGTGAGCGAATCCCTGAGAGGAACGGCAATGACCTACGAGTGGCCGGTCGTGCGACTGTGACCATGCTGGTAGCGGGGGTCCGTACGCTCGGCGGCGACGTGGTGACGTTCGAAGCGGACGACCCGCGACCGTTGGCGGCCGACGAGGCTCTTGTCGACATTCGAAGTGCCGGCGTCGGCAACTGGGACAACGTCATTCGCTATGGCGGCTGGGACGTCGGAACACCGCCGCCGCTGGCGCTCGGCGTCGAGGCCGCCGGGATCATCAAGGCCGTCGGTGGCCACTCGAGCGGATTCAGCGTAGATCAAGAGGTGCTGTGCCACCCCGTGCCGCTACGCGACCAAGGCACGTGGGCGCCGTTGCTGATCGCACCCGCCGGGTCGCTCGCCCACAAACCGCCCGAGGTTCCGTGGGAGATCGCAGCGATCTTTCCGGTGCCGGCCTTGACCGCCGAGCAGGTGGTTGCCGAGGCGTTGGCACTGCGCGGTGGAGAAACGTTGCTCGTTCATGGCGCGGGCGGAATCACCGGTGGGCTGATCGTCCAGCTGGCCGCCCTGCGCGGGGCCGAGGTGCTCGCGACCGCCGGCCCGCGCAGCGCCGACCGGGTCCGCGGCCATGGCGCCCGCGAAGTCATCGACTACCGCGATCCGCTCTGGCCCCGACACGCACGTGCGTTGGCCAAGGACTCCATCGACGCCGTCGCCAACGCGGCCCCAGGCGGTGCTGCCGCGGCGATGACCGCGCTTGCCGACGGCGGCCGGCTGGCCACCATCACCCCCGATCCACCCGCATCGACCCGGGGGATCAGCGTGACAGCGGTTTACGTCCGCTCCGACGGGGCCCAACTCGGCCGCCTCACCGCGCTACTCGCCTCCGGTCGATTGAGCATGCCGACCCCGCGTTCCTGCGGCCTCGATCAGGCCGCCGCCGCCCTCGCGCACGTCGTCGCGGGCCACGAGCCCAGCGGAGTAGTGATCACGCAAACGAACTCACCAAGTTAGCCGCAAACCTCACACCACAGAAGGAGTCTGCAGATGACCACCATTACCCCCATCCACACCGGAGTGGCCGATCACATCGGGCACTACGCCGACGCGGTCACCGTATCCGGCGGTGGCACAACAATTTTCGTCTCCGGAACACCCGGGGTACGCGAAGACGGCACGTTGCCCGACGACTTCACCGAGGAGGCGCGTCAATGCTGGACCAATGTCGAAACCGCGCTCCGCAAGGCCGGTGCCGAACTCACCGACATTGTCTACATGCGCCAATGGGTCACCAGCCGTGACAACGCGTCCGCCTACCTGGCGGTGAGCAAAGAGTTCATCCGCCACCGACCCGGCGGCATGTTCAGCATCATCGACGGGCTGGTATGGCCCGACATCCGGGTGGAAGTCGAAGTCATCGCCGTCCTGCCGGCATGAGCGATTACGCGAAACTCCAGCTATCCACCGACGAACTGCTGACCACGACCCGCTCGGTGCGCAGACGCCTCGACCTGACCAAACCCGTTCCCATCGGCCTGATCCGGGAATGCCTGGAGATCGCGGTGCAAGCACCGACGTCGGCCAACGTGCAGAACTGGAGCTTCATCGTGGTCACCGACGCCCAACAGCGTCGTGCGATCGCCGATGTGTACCGCCGCACCTGGGACCTGATCGCCGCGTCGCCGTACGCGGTCGCCGATCGGTTCAAGGAGGACCCCGCGCGCAATCGGGAGCAGCGCAAGGTGTCCGACAGTGCGGCGTATCTGGCCGAGCATTTCAGCGAGGTCCCGGTTTTAATGATTCCGTGCGTCGCGGTCATCGACGGCGACGGCAGGTTGACCGGCGAAAACGCCAACCAGTATTGGAGTTCGGTCATGCCCGCCACGTGGAGTTACATGCTGGCCGCGCGCTCTCGGGGCTTGGGAACCACGTGGACCGGGGTGACCATCATGGCCGACGACGAGATGCGGGCCATCCTCGGCCTGCCGGACAACGTCTATCACGCCACGACCGTCCCCACCGCCTACTACACCGGCACGACCTTCCGCCCCGCCAAGCGGATTCCGCTGGACGACGTGCTGCATTTCGACCGATGGTGACCCCGCAATGAGGTTGCGCGACGCGGCGCCGACCAGACGTGCCATGGTGGTCGCGGTCACGGTGTCGATGGTCGCGTTCCTCGACTCGACGGTGATCAACCTGGCCTTGCCGGCCACCGAGCACGACCTCGGGGGTGGCCTGGTGCTGCAGCAATGGATCGTCGACGGCTACCTGTTGGCGATGGCGGCCGC
>NZ_LZMG01000366.1:0-21104 GCF_001673615.1 Mycobacterium sp. 1245499.0 | reverse complement strand
CGGTTGCCGTGGTGGGGCATTGGGCCGCCTCCTCGTTCGCCCGCGGCGATGGGAGCGCGGTGCGAGCCGACGCGGCGCTTCCGGCGGCGCGTTGAGCGCACTTCTCTTAACCGCCAACCTGTTTGCCGCGTCGTCACGGATGGCGCGCCGTTGCGGGTCCGGGTCGGCGTTGCCGGAAAAGCAGCCGCCCGGCGCGGCGTCGACGACGGCCAGCGCACTCGCGTAGCGTTCGTCGGCGCGTACGCGGTCCCCCGCCGCCGCTGCCCGGTCGCCCTGAGTTTCGCGGACCAGTTCGAGGTTGACCCGCACCGGGCATGAGCGGGCGGTGCCGCTGCGGGCCAGCGCGTCGGCGAAGTGGGCGTCGGCGTCCTCGAGTTGGCCGTCGAGCACGGCAGCGGTGCCCGCGACGAACGGCGCCTTGGCCGGTTCCACCAGGTTGGCCGCGCCGAGAATCGCCGCGTCGGCTCGCACCGCGCTCCCATCGCCGCGGGCGAACGAGGAGGCGGCCCAATGCCCCACCACGGCAACCGAGATCAGTTTGACAGCGATCAAGAGCGCCAGGACGGTCAGCGGGGCCGAGTAGATGACAAGGCGTCGTCGCAGCCGCAAGCGCGCCGGTCTGCGCGTCATGACACCAAGTCCCGTCGGGCGATCCGGCCGCGCCGGAACTCTCGGACCGAAAGGTAGATCTCGGCGAGCAGCAGCCCCGCCGCCAGCAGCGCGGGCAACCAGTACAGCTCGATCCGGTCGGCCTCGACGCGGCGCGGTGAATCGGGCAGGTCCGGCCGGAAGGGCTGTCCACGATCCCGGTGGACGTAGGGAATGTCGAGTTGTGCTGCCAGCCTGCGCAATTCGGCTTCGTCGATTGCGTCGCTGCGGCCGTATCCCAGCACCGCTCCCCCGCTCACCGTCCCCCGCGTGACGGTGAAGTCGTCCTGCGGCGCCTGGGATCCGGGCGCACCCGAACCGAAGTAGAGCACCACGTTTCGCGACCCCGGATATTGCTGCGTCGCCTGGATCAGTTGGTAGCGCAGCACGTTGTCCGCCGCTCCAGCGTTCGCGTCGCGACCTGCGTCACTCGAACCGAGCGCCGCGACGGTCGGTCGTAGACTCCAAACATCCTCGGACAGCGGCCAATCGAGGGAAGCCTTCGAATCGAAGGTGATCAGCGCGAACCGCGCCGCGGGGTATTGCTTGGTCAATGCCGCGATGTCGTCGCGCATCCCCGCGATCCGCGGTTCGCCGTTGCCGTAGTCCTCGATATTCGAGTCTGCCGACCGATCCACGACGAGGAACACGTTGAGAGCCGCGCCGGCCGCCGGCGTCGCGTCTTGGCGGTTGTCGTTCACCAGCGCCGGGCGGGTGGTCGCGATGATGAGCAGCAGCACCGCCAGAGTCACGCCCGTCCAGCGCAGCACCGCGCGGCGGCGGCGGCTTCCCGCCGACGCTAGCACCCGCCACAGCGCCACCAGGCGGGCCAGGGCAAGGGCACCGGCGACGACCGCGAGGATCGGCCCGGGCAGCAGGGGTTGAAACGTCATCGGCGCAACACCAACAGAGCCACCGAGAGCACGGCCGCCGACAGCAGCGCGATCGCCAGAGGCACCGCCGGCGCGTCCCGGAAGTCCGCCGTCACCACGGCGCCGTCGGCCGTGCGCGCCGGCGGGGCGTGCGCCCGAATCCCGTTGAGCGCCGTGGTCACCGACGTCGTGCCCGCCGCGACGTACCCGCCGCCGGTCTGCCGGGTGAGCGCGGCCAGGGAACCGCTCGCCGGCGACGGGGCGGTGTCGATCACATTGATCTGCGCCCCGGTCCGTTGGGCCAGGGCCCGAACGCTGCCATCGGCGAACAGTACGGCGCGCTGCTCCGCCGCGGCACGCAGATCCGACGGTCCAAGGTAGATCACCGAGCGCCGGTGCGTATTGGGATGCTCGGTGGACGGAAAACCTGAGAGGCACAGCGCCAGAACGTCATTTACGCTGGCGGCGTAGTCCGAGTACGGCACCGGCGGGGCGAATGACGTGTGCGCCTGATGGGCGCCGAGGTAGTCGGCGAATTGCGCCGCGGCGTACTGATGGTCGCGCGTCAGTGGCACCACGCGGCGGTTGACCGATGTTAGGCCGATGCGTTGCGCCTGAGGTGACGCCGCGGTCTGGCGCGCGAAGTAGTCGAGCAGTTCGGCGGTGGCCGCATCGGCCACCGGTTGCCCGACGCACACCATGATGTCTTCGGGGTGAGCGGCGTCGAAGTCGTTGCGCGCCACGCTCGGACGGGCCGCGGCCCACGTCGCGGCGCCGAACATGACCGTCAGCACCACCAGGGTCACGATCGTCGAGAGGGAACGCAGCCGAGCAACTTTGGCGTACTCGGGCAACCGGGTCAGCCGTGCGATGTTGGCCAGCGGCCGTAGCCGCCGGCGAGCCGCGGTCATCGGAAGCAGCGCCGCCAGCGCGACCACCGCGGCAACGGTGGCCGCGCCGATGGCCGCTACCGGCCACCACCTCAGGTCCACGACCGGATCAACTCCTGCGCCCGCGCGCTCACGTCGGCGACGTCGACTCGTGACTCGGCGTTGAACTGCGCATCACCGAGCCGGGTCAACAGCGGTGCGGCCCCGGCGAGGTTCGCGTCGGCCATGGCACCGACTTGCAGGTATTGGGCCCGCACCCCGGTCGCCTGATGCAGAAAGCTGCGCACCGTTCGGCTGATCGCGGCGCACGCCGCCGGCGCCGAGATCTGCCCGGCGTCGTGCTCCTCGGCGATGCCCTGCACGCGACGGGCGAACCGGCGGCGGATCACCCGGGCATGCATCCGCCGCACGACGGGGATGCGCCGCAACCGCTGCGACGGCAGCGTCCACACGAAGACACCCGCATACCAACCGATGACGGCGAGGAGCATTAGGACGGCCAGCCACAGCCACCACGGCGAGTAGGGCTGTGGACCGAACAGATGGCGCAGCAGATCACCCGGCACGAGCGGCCACCTCGGTCAGGCGGACGAGTTCGCGCCGAATGTCGTTGCTGCCCGCGATAATTGCGTGCGGGATCGCGTGCGCGGTCAGGAAGGCATCGAGGCGGGCGCGGCGGGCCCGCTCCGCGCGGCGGTAGGCGGCAACGACGCGCGGTCCGAGGTCGGCGCCGTTCAAGACGAAGCGTCCGGTGGCGACGTCGTATCCGTCGGTGTCGTCGGGTCCCACGGCGGGCATGTCCGACACCATCGCCCACATGATGTCGTGGCGCCCGGTCAGCCTGGTAAGCATTTCACCGAGTCGGTCGTCGACCTCGGGTTCGTCCGACACCACGATGATCAGCATGGTGTGCCGGTAATGCGTTGCGACGTAATCGAGTTGGGCGGCGATGTCGCTGCGGCCGGGGCCAACCGTCGTGTGCTGATACCAGCGGTGCAGCAGCCCCTCGATGTGCGACTCGCCGCGCCGCTGCGGGATGTTCACACAGCCGCGGCGGTCACCGTAAACCATGCCGATCTGATCGGATCGCCGTAGGCCGATCAATCCCACCGCGCCCATGATGTGCGCGGCGACATCGCGTTTGCACTCTCCGCTCGGGGCGAGCGCCGACATGTTGCGGCCGGCGTCGGCGACGAGCAGGATCTTGTGGTGCTTTTCGGAGACGAACCGCTTGATGAGCACGCCGCCCGAGCGCGCGGACGCCTTCCAGTCGATGTCGCGGACGTCGTCGCCGGGAACGTATGGGCGCAGGTCGTCGAATTCCATGCTGCGCGTATGCAATAGCGCGTAGCGCCCACCTTCGAGCAGACCGCGGGTGTCGGTGCCGAAGTGGGCTTTCGCCCGGTTGAGGTGTTTGCCCACGATGGCCCTGTGGCCCCTAGGGGACCCGGACGGCCCGCAGCGCGGCGTCGACCACGACCTCGGCGGTGATATCGGCGCTCGCCGCTTCGAATCCGAGGATCAGTCGGTGCCGCAGCACCCGGTGGGCGAGTTTTGCGATGTCCTCGGACAGCACGTGTGCGCGCCCGGATAGCACGGCCTGCGCGCGGGCCGCCTTGCAGAACGCGATCGTGGCGCGTGGGCTGGCGCCGTATTCGACCAGGCGCGCGATCTGCTTGGGCAACGCACGCTCGGGGTGACGCGTCGCGTCGACCAACTGGCTGGCGTAGAGCATGAGCGCGCGGTCCATGTGGACGTGGCGCACCACGTCCTGCAGGCGCAGCACGTCGTCGAGGCTGACCACCGGCGGGGCCGGGCGCCCCTTGTCGTAGACGCCGGCGTCGATCCGCGTCATGACTTCCACCTCCTCCTGCGGGGAGGGATAGCGCACGATCTCCTTGAGCAGGAAGCGGTCGGTCTGCGCCTCGGAGAGCGGATAGGTGCCCTCCTGGTCGACGGGGTTCTGGGTGGCGATGACCAGAAAGGGATCCGCCAGCGGGTGCACCTGCCCGGCGATCGTGGTCTGCCGCTCCTCCATCGCCTCGAGCATCGCGCTCTGCGTCTTCGCACTGGACCGGTTGATCTCGTCGAGCAGCACGATGTTGGCGTGCACCGGACCGAGCTGGGTGACGAACGAGTTGGTCGCCGAGTCGTAGAGCTGGGTGCCGATGATGTCGCTGGGCAGCAGGTCGGGCGTGCACTGGATACGTTGGAACCGGCCGTGAATCGACTCGGCGAGCACCTTGGCGGCGGTGGTTTTGGCCAGGCCCGGCACGCTTTCGAGCAGGATGTGGCCGCCGGCAAGCAGGCCGATCAGCAGCGACTCGCGTAGTTCGCGCTGCCCGACGATCTTGGCCGCGAAGGCCTGGGAGATGGCGTCGATGGTCCCCAGGACGCCGTCGAGTTCGCGCTGATCCGGTTGCGTTCGAGCTGTAGACATACGCTCGCCAAGATACCCAGGCGCCGGCTTTCCACACGTCGACGGGTCAGGGCCTCTTACAGACCGGGCAAGCAGATGGGGGATCCGTTACAGGTGTTCGCCGGGGACGGGTCCCCCTCCAGAATGTGCGCGCCGACTTGAATGCCCCCCTCGGTCCCCGGATGTCCGAGGCTCCCGCCGTAGTAGTGGTGGCACGTGTTCATGTCCCATACAACGTCCGGCATCGGCAGCGGACTCCCGGGACACCAGATGTAGCTGCACATGGCCAACTGATTACAGATGCCCGTTCCCGGGTCGGCCTGGGCGACACCGGTGCCCAGCCCGAGACTTCCCAGGACCACGGTGCCCGACAGCAGTGCTCCGGTGAGTGTTCGCTTCATGGTGGGTTCTCCTGGTCGCTGTCGTCTGCGTTGTCGTTGCATGGGCAATCGCACCGGCTCGGGTTCGCTACCGATCCCAAATCTTCAGACCCGCGGGCGGACAGGACAGCACTTTCGCCTACGGTTTGTTCCCTTGCCGCTTGGCTTTGGCATCAGCTTCCAGCCGCAGCCGGATTGCCCGCGCCCGCGCCTCGGCGGCCCGAGCTTGGGCCTCGGCGGCTTCGGCTCCCGCCCAGACCTCGGCGGCCCGGGCTCGCGTTTCGGCGGCTTCGGCGCGTGCGCGCGACTCGGCGGCCAGGGCCTCGGCCTCGGCGGCTTCGGCCCGCGCCCGCTCCCGTACCCGGGCCTCGGCAGCCGCGGCCTGCGTCTCGGCGGCTTCGGCGCGCGCCCGCGACTCGGCCACCAGCGCTTCGGCCTCGGCGGCCTTTGCCCGATTTCGCGCTTCGGCCGCCAGGGCCTCGGTTTCGGCGGCTTCGGCCCGCTTGCGCGCCGCCGCGGCCAGCGCTTGCGCTTCCGCGGCTTCGGCTTGCTTGCGCGCCTCGATGGCCGCCGCTTCGGCTTCGGCGGCCTTCGCGCGCGCCAGCTCCCGCGCCCGGGCCTCCGCGATCAGGGCCTGGGTCTCGGTGGCTTCCGCATGCGCCCGGGCCTCGGCGGCCAAGGCTTCCGGTTCGGCGGCTTTGGCCCGTTTGCGGGCTTCGGCGGCCAGCGCGTGCGCTTCGGCAGCCTTGGCCTGCTTGCGGGCCTCGGCGGCCAGCGCGTGGGCCTCGGCGACTTCGGCCCGCTTGCGCGCCTCCGCGGCCAGCGCTTCGGCAGCGATGGCTTCCGCGCGCGCCCGCTCCCGCTGGCGCGCCTCGCCGGCCAGCGCTTCCGCCGCGGCGATCTCGGCCTGCGCCCGCGCCTCGGCGGCCACCGCCTCGGGTTCGGCCGCCAGCGCTTCGGCCGCGGCCGCTTCTTCCTGCGCCCGCGCCTCGGCGGCCAGGGCTTCGGCTTCCGCGGCCAGCGCTTCGGCTTCCGCGGCCAGGGCTTCGGCTGCGGCAGCGTCGGCGCGGGCCCGCGCCTCGGCGGCCACCGCTTCGGCTTCCGCGGCCAGCGCCTGCGCGGCGGCGGCCTCTGCCTGCACCCCTGCCTGGGGTTCTACCTTCTGCCGCGGCGGCGTCTGTGTGAACTGCATCCTGGGCTGGTTCAGTATCGGCTGACGGCTCGGCTTCTGGGCGCCGGCGACCCGCGCCTTTTGCTCGGCCACCCGGTACGGGCCCGCCAGGAAATCGATCAATACCAAGGCCACGCCGGCCAGCAGCACCAGCGGCAATGCCAACGACGGGCGCGTGACCATCCCCCAAATGCCGGCAACCGTCAGCGGCGCCGCGAACAACACCGCGGCCCCCGGATACCGACCGCCTAGTTCGAGGATCGTCGCGGGCACTGCTGAGGCCCGCGCGGCCAACGGGAGCCGATCCGCCTGACTACCGACGACTCTCTGAGATCCCACGATCCCTCTCCTTCACGGAGATGCTGGCACAAAAAGAGTACTGCGCTAACGGTCGCAACGGTGGATCAAATTTTTCGTGTCTCGTCAGCAATGTCGCCACACGGCGGTCGTGAGACCGCGCGTCGTGGGCGGTGACGGCAGTTCGCGGCGATGCCGAGCGTGGGTTTCGCCGTCGAGCGCGTGGATCGAGACCATCCGCGGGTGGCCGATGGGATTCCACAATCCGTCGTGAATTGATTGCCAAGCCTCTACGCTGCCGATAATTCACGCTGCGTCTTCCGGCGAGGAGGTTGAGCGCATGGAGCCGTCGGTGGCTTCAGATTACCCGTGTAGCAGCGGATTCGATTGGGCCAAATTGGTAAATATGCCGATAGTGAGCGAGGAAGGGCACCACGGCCATCCAATCCTCAACTTCTACCCGATGGACAAGGACTATCGAGAATCGCCGACAGCGCGGACGATGGTAGCCGAGCACTTCGGCGATGCCGAAGCTCTCGACACCGATGCGGAATTGCTCAAATACGGCTCTGACCACGTGACGCTGCGAGGCGCATTCTTGGAGATGGGCGTGTGCACCGGAAGAACCATCAACTTCATTGCCGCGCTCAACCCCGGACAGCGCATCTGGGGATTCGATTCGTTCAACGGCCTTCCGGAACGATGGCCCCGCACCGATATCACGGTTCCCCAAGGTACTTTCCGGGCCAACGCCGAGGGGTGGATGCCGCCCGTGCTCCATAACGTAGCTCTGGTCAAGGGCATGTTCCACGAAACCCTTCCGGAATTCAAAAAGCGAATTCTGAAAACCACTCCCATCGCTTTCCTGCATATAGATTGCGATATTTACGCATCGACGCAAGAGATTTTCAGCCTGTTGGGCGACAATATCGTGTCAGGTACCGTCATCGTCTTTGATGAGTTTTATAACTATCCGGGCGCCCAGGAACATGAGTTCAGGGCAGTCCAGGAGTTTCTGGAGCGGACCGGGAAGAAACCGGTCTACCTTGCCTACAACCAATACTTCGAACAAGCGGCTGTCCAGATCGCCTGAACCCGTCGATAACTTCGTCAGCAAGTAACGGACGGCGCCAACCGCTTCGCGAGGTAGGGCGCCGTGCGACTGAATTTTGCGCGGGCCACCTTCTGCGGCGGCCCCGCTGCGACGACCCGACCGCCGTCGCTGCCGGCCCCCGGCCCCAGGTCGATCACCCAGTCGGCGCCCGCGACCATCCGCATGTCGTGCTCGGCCACCACGACGGTGTTGCCCGCGTCGACCAGGCGGTGCAGCTGACGGTCGAGCAGATCGACGTCGGCGGGATGCAGCCCGGTGGTCGGCTCGTCGAGCACGTAGAGGGTATGCCCTCGGCGGGGTCTCTGCAGTTCGGCGGCGAGCTTGATCCGCTGCGCCTCGCCACCCGAGAGCTCGGTCGCGGGCTGTCCGAGACGCAGGTACCCCAGTCCGACCTCTTGCAGCGTGGTCAAGCTCCGCGCGGCACTGGCGACGTCGGCAAAAAACTTCGCGGCCTGATCGACGGTCATCGCGAGCACGTCGGCGATCGTCCGGTCGCGATAGCGCACCTCGAGTGTCTCGTCGGAGTAACGTGCTCCTTGACACGCCGGGCAGGTGCCGTATGTGCCTGGCAGGAACAACAATTCGACCGAGACGAACCCCTCCCCCTGACAGGTGGGGCAGCGACCTTCAGCCACGTTGAAGGAAAACCTGCCCGCCGTCCAACCGCGGCGACGCGCCTTTGGGGTCGCGGCAAATTCACGGCGCACGGCGTCGAACAAGCCGGTGTAGGTCGCCAGCGTCGAGCGCGGTGTGCGTCCGATCGGGCGCTGGTCCACGGAGACCAGCCGGTTGATCTGCTCGGCGCCTTCTACCGTCACACCGGCACTCGCATCGTGATCGAGATCGACTACGCCGCTGTCGGTTTCGTCGTCATCGGATTCGGCCGGGTCGGCCGCTCGTCCGGTGCCGAGCTGGCTGTGCACGACGTCGCCGAGGACCTTGACGACAAGTGTCGACTTGCCTGAACCGGACACTCCGGTGACCGCGGTATATACGCCGAGCGGCAGGTCCACGTCGAGGTCTCTCAGATTGTGGAAGCAGATTCCGCCCAGCCGCAGCCGCCCGGACGGCGTGCGCGGTTGGCGAGGCGCCGGGCCGGCGTTCTCGAAAAGGTAGTGACGGGTGACCGATTCCTCGACGTCGGCAAGACCCGGCACCGGCCCGCTGTAGAGCACACCCCCGCCCAGCTCGCCGGCCCCCGGGCCCACGTCGACGATCCAGTCGGCACGGCGCACAACATCCATGTCGTGCTCGACCACAAATACCGAATTGCCTGCGCGACGTAGGCGATCGAGCACGTCGAGCAGCGGTTCGGCGTCGGCCGGGTGCAGTCCGGCCGACGGCTCATCCAGCACATAAAGGACGCCGAACAAGCCGGCGCGCAGCTGAGTGGCCAGCCGCAACCGCTGCAGTTCGCCAGGTGACACCGTCGGCGTGCGGCGACTGAGCGTCAGGTAGCCGAGGCCGAGATCCATGAGTACCTGCAGGCGGGCGACGAGGTCGGCGGCGATCATGGTCGCCACTTCGGTCAGCTCACCGGATTGCGTGGACTCGTACGCGGCGGCGGCGTCGGTCCGAGAAGCCGTCGGGCGCAACGTATCAGCGAGGTCGGCCAACGGCATCGCCGTGTAGTCGGCGATGGTGCGCCCGGCGAAAGTCACCCGCAGCGCCTCGGGCCGCAACCCCGAACCGTCGCATACCGGGCACTCGACGGTGTCGACGAATTGCAACACGCGCCGACGCATCATCGCGCTATGGGAGTTGGCCAACGTGTGGCGGACATGACGTTCGGCGCTGGAGAAAGTGCCGTTGTAGTAATAATCGGCCTGCACGGGGTGTTGGCCCGGATCGATTTCAACCGTTGGTTGTTCATCGGTGAACAGAATCCAATTGCGCTGCCGCTTGGGGAGTTTGTGCCATGGCTTGTCGATGTCATACCCCAGCGTGACGAGGATGTCGCGCAGGTTCTGGCCTTGCCACGCGCCGGGCCATGCGGCCACGGCGCCTTCGCGGATGGTCAGCGACGGGTCCGGCACCAGCGTCTGTTCGGTCACCCGATGAATTCGGCCAAGCCCGTGGCATTCCGGGCACGCCCCCACGGCGGTGTTCGGCGAGAACGCATCGGAGTCCAGTCGTTCCGTGGCTCCCCGCGGGTAGGTCCCCGCGCGGGAGAACAGCATCCTCAACAGGTTCGACAGGGTGGTGACGGTGCCGACCGTCGACCGCGACGTCGACGAACCGCGGCGCTGCTGCAGCGCGACGGCGGGGGGTAGCCCGGTGATGTCATCCACCTTCGGCGCGCCGGTGGGCAATAGCAGGCGGCGGGCGTACGGGGCGACCGATTCGAAATAGCGGCGCTGGGCTTCGGCATAGATGGTGCCGAAGGCCAACGACGATTTGCCGGATCCGGAGATGCCGGTGAACGCGACGAGCGCGTCGCGCGGCGCCACGACGTCGACTCCCCGCAGATTGTGGACCCGCGCCCCGTAAACACGCACGCATGGGTCGATTTCGTCGGTGCTTCGATCGGACAGTTGCGTCATCTTGCTAGCCGAATACCCGCGATCCGTAGTCACTATTTCACCCGGCCCGCGTCCTCCACCTCGTGGTCGGATTAGGTGAGACCGTTCAGGCTGGCTGCTGTCCTTCTCGTCAGGCTTTGCCTACGGGCTCGGCAGTGACGGCCTCGGTTCTTAAACCTGCGTTGCGGCGCGGGCCGTTACCGCTTTAGTTGATCCGCAAGGCGACACCGATCTCGGTGACCTCGACATCGACGCAGGATAGATCGGCCACGACGATGTCGGCGTCTGTCAGTTGGGTCGCGTGGTGAGTGGTCGTGACGGCGAGCACTTGGGCCCCCGCTGCCCGCCCAGCGCCGACGCCCGCGGGCGCATCCTCCACGACGACGCATTCCCGGGCGTCGAGGCCCAGCGCGGCGGCCGCTTTAAGGTAGCTCTCGGGATTCGGTTTGCCGTCCGATACATCCTCTGCACCGATCAGCAATTTCGGAGCGGGGAGCCGCGCTGCCGCCAGTCGGGCAGCCATCAACGAGCGCGGCCCCGAAGTCACTGCAGCCCAGTGACTATGCGGCAGGGCATCAAGCAATCGGCGTGCTCCCGGTAGCGCCAGGACACCATCGAGATCAGCCTGCTCTTGCAGAGCGAGTAGCCGGGCTGTCGCTGCGAGTCGGTCGTGCGGTACGACGAATTGCGCGACGGTGTCCTCGGTCCGCCTGCCATGACAGACCTTGAGTACCTCTTCATAGTCGACGCCGTATTCCTCGGCCCACGTCCCCCAGGACCGTTCGACTGTGGCGGTTGAGTCAACCAGGGTGCCATCGATGTCGAACAAGATTCTTCTGCCGTGCAGCACCGCCATAGGCAGCACCCTAGTAGGGTCAGGGTCCAAGCATCGGGAGGGTGTGTCGCTGCCCACATTCATTCTCCGGAATGCGCTGGCTCACATGACACTTCGTTTCAACCATTGCATCCCAGGGCCTGGTACTCGGCGACGCAAGGTACCCGGGCACGCGCGAGGTTTGCCGTCAACTAGGGTGCTCGACGTTGAACAGGCCGCGGCGGACGAAGCACTTGGGTCGCCGGCGATGAGAACCGCACGTCAAACGGCTTTCGCTAAAGCGGCATGCGCAAAGAATGCGGCTCACCATTAGGCCGGCTTTCTTTGCCCTACGCGTGTTTAGCACTGCTGTAAAGCCGAATCGGGTCAGCTTTTAGCTAAATACCTTCAATTTGCGTTGTACTGATACAAGGCGTTGAATTAGTTGCTTTGGCCTCCGCCTGCCGCTACCCGACGATGCCGCGTCAGGCGTTTGAAGCATGCGTGACGAAAGGATTGTTGGTGTCAACAGCCACCAAACGTGCTCAATACGAGTTCATTCACGACACTTTACAGCACGGAACCACGGCCCTGAACTTCACTTTGTCAGTGCTGGAAAGAAGTTACAAATCCCATTTTCCAGATTATTCCGGCGACGTGCGTTCAACCCTAGAGGACGCACGTAAGTATTTACTGGCAGCCGCTAACGGGTGTGAACTCTATCAAGCAGCCGAAGAGGTGCACGAACGATTCTTCGCATCGGAGGGAGACGGCTCCTGGTTCAGCGAGGGCTACTCGGCGTATAAGTCACAGCGTAAGCCGGTGCAGGACTTCAACAATTTCGCAGACGCCATCAACGGCAGCACAGTACTCGATTTCGGCAGCGGCCGCGGTCATTTAGCTGCGCTGATCGCGCGCGCCGGCTTCGACTGCTACACCACCGACGTGATGGACTACCGCGGCGCTGAGGCCGCACATCTGCCGTTTCGGCAGATGGCTTCACCCGTTGACGTCCCCTATGCGGACGACGCGTTCGACAGTGCGATCGTCAAAACCGTCCTTCATCATGTTGATGAACCCGACTTGATTCCATTGCTGACAAATTTGCGGCGTGTGGCACGGCGGTTGATTATCGAGGAAGACACGTATGCTGTTCCCGCAGCGCCCCCAGGGGTCGCAGCGGAGCAGATCGAGCTAACCGAATTTAATAAGCTGGATGTACGCGATCAATTTCAGACGCTCGTGCTTATCGATTTCTTTGGTAACGCTGTCGCCCAAGGGCTTGTCGATATGAATTTCGGTTGCCAGTTCAAACGGGTGAGCGAGTGGCAATCAATATTCAATAGTCTGGGCCTCCGGGTCGTCGATACCGACGTCGTGGGCTTCCGCCCCGGCAACATTCACAAAGCCTGTCAAGTTCGCTTCGTTGTTGATCGCGACGAGTTTTAAGGAACAGACCGTTTAGCCGGTCGTTCATGCCCACGGTGATCGCGCAATGTGGACCCGGCGCACTCGGTACGGACTCGGTCCCGCCGCTGCAGGACAGGCACGACCTGGTCGATGAACGTCGTAATCTTCTGCGACAGCGTCGATCCCACGCTCGCGAACTCGTCGGCCGCGCCTGCGTCCTGCCACGCGACGACATGATCGGCGAGCCGCTCCGGCGTGCCGATGAATGCGTCCGCCGGCCGGTGATGATGTGCCAGCCATCTGCCTACGCCATACAACGCATTGCGGTGGGGCGGGCGGGCCTCGAACCCGCGACCGACGGATTATGAGTCTCTTTTCGCTGCGCTCGCGGTTAGGCGAGACCGTCAGTGGCGATCCCTAGAAGTTCCTTGGCCATCCGGTCAGCGGCACGCTCATGCCGTTCGCGCGCCTCGCGCTTTACGTGGGCGGCTGCGCCACCGTGGAAGCGGCACATCGTCGCGCCGCGAATGGCGTTGACCCCCGGATTCGGCAGTATGTCGAGGTCGCGGCAGCGGAACCAGCGTGGTTTCGGCGCGACCATTCGGTGTGGAAAACTTCAGCGCGATCAGAGGAGAGGCGCGTGACGACCACCCATCCCGAACGGCCACCGCTGCTGACCCGGCGCGACCGCATCATGATCACCCTCACCGTGATCGCGTCCATGGCAGCCGGGGTTCTCAACTTCGCCCACGCGAATGCATTGCTGGCGTTCACCATCTCCGCACTCGCGTTGGCCACACTGGCATCTCTGGTCGGCCGTTCGGTGGAGGCGGTCGGAGACCGGCTCGGGCCCAACGCCACTGGGATACTGCAGACGGCGCTGGGAAACCTGCCCGAGTTGTTCGTCATCCTGTTCGCACTCAAGGCAGGTCTTTACGGCGTGGTGAAGGCCACCATCGTCGGCTCGATTCTCTCCAACGCCCTGCTGGTGCTCGGGCTGGCATTCGTGGCCGGCGGGATCAGGCACGGCCGCCAGCGCTTCGCCGCCGACGACGGACGCACGCTCGGACTGATGTTCACCCTCGCGGTGTTCATCCTGGCCGTCCCCTCGTTGACCGCTGCGATACACACCCCGGCGCAACACCACGAAAGGGCGGTGTCGGTCGTCGTCTCCATCGTCATGCTCGCGCTTTTCGCACTCTCGCTGCCCGCCACGCTCGGAAAGCGGGCCGCCGATTCGGCGCTGCAAGCTGGTGATAAACCCTCGAGAGCGACCTCTCCCATAGTGGCCAGCCCCGATTCGGCCGAAGCTGCCAGCGCCGCGACGGCACACGGCGAGTGGCCGTTGGCGATGGCCATCGGCATGCTGGCCCTCGCCGGTATCGGTGCGGCCTTCGTGTCGGAATGGTTCGTCGCCGCCCTAGAGCCAGCGATGCATGCAGTGGGCATCAACGAGGTGTTCGCCGGTCTGGTGATCGTGGCCATTGCCGGCAACGCGGTGGAGAATTTTGTCGGCATTCAGCTGGCGGCCAAGAACCAGATGGACTACGCGGTTCAGGTGGTCCTCCAGTCGCCCGTCCAGATCGCACTCACCATCGCCCCCATCGTCTGCCTGGCGGCGGTATGGCTCGGCCAGCCCGGTTTCGATCTGGTGTTTTCGCCACTGCTGTTGGCGTCGATGATCATGTCGGCGCTGGTCGCGGTGCTGGTGACCTTCGACGGCGAGTCGACCTGGTTCGAGGGAGCAGTGCTCATCGCGCTCTACGTGGCGATCGCCACGTCGTTTTGGTGGGGATGAGCGGCTCTCACGGACTCCGCGAATCCCGAAACGCCTTGGGCAGGAACGCATCTCGCTACCCGTTGAGGATTGCGGTGTTGAAGGGGAGCCCACGTCGCCGCGTGCACCTTCTGGGACGCTCTTAACCCACAGATCGCGGACCAAAGCCAACACTTGATGGCCAACGTGCGTTGGTCTACAGTTGTTGACATGGCGATACGAGGTGGCACACGACCCATACATTCCCAGGTTCAGCGCCCAACGGCGGTGGTGACCGGAACCTCCTCCGGCATCGGCAGGGCGTGCGCCCTGCGACTGGCTGCGCACGGGTACTGTGTCTTCGCCGGCGTGCGGCGCAGGCAAGATGGGCATGCCTTGGTCCAGGAAGCCAGCCGTACTGACGGGCAACTGGTGCCCGTGCTCATCGACGTCACCGACGAGACCTCCATCGGCGCCGCCGTCGCCGAAGTAGCCGGTTCGGTGGGCGACTACGGGATCGCCGCGTTAGTGAATAACGCCGGGATCGGGATGACGTGGCCGATGGAAGCAATCCCGCTGGACGATCTACGGCGTATCTATGAAGTGAATGTTTTCGGGCAAGTCGCGGTCACTCAGGCGTTTCTCCCACTACTGCGCGCTGGTGCAGGACGGATCGTCAACATCGGATCGATCGGTGATCGGCTCAGCCTGCCATTCGGCGCGCCGTTGGCGTCGTCAAAGTGGGCCTTCGCCTCGATCACCGAGTCCCTGCGGATGGAATTGCGCCCCTGGGGAATTCACGTCGTCCTCATCGAACCGGCGTCGATTCACACCGACGCGGTGACAAAAGTCGAGGAAGACGCCAAGCGAGTGATGTCCAAGATGAGCTTGGCGCATCTAGAACTGTATGGCGATACCTACCAAGCCATGACCGATCGCGCGCTTGCACGCGAGAGATCGGGCAGCGATCCCGATGTCGTCGCCCGCGCCGTGCTGCGTGCGTTAGGAAAAAAGCGTCCACGCACCCGTTACGTGGTTGGTAAGGATGGGCGGCTGCTGGCCTTGTTGGCCGGCTGGGCTCCCGACCGGCTCTTCGACGCGATGCGCATTCGCCTATTCGGCTTGCCGACGAAGTTCGGCGCGGCCGCCCAGCCAGTACTAGGAGCTGCACAATGAATTTGACCAACCAGGAGGCTATCGCCGAGCTCGACGCGGATTTCGCCAAGATGGCCGTCGAGGTGGGGCAGCACGCATGGGGCTTGTCGGAATTGACGATGCGTGAGAAAGCCTTTGTATTTCTCGCTGCAGACTTGTGTGGGCACTGTCTCGGGTTCCCGCTGCAGACCCATGTGCAAATGGCGCTGTCACAGGGCGTCAGCTTGGCAGCCCTGCGGGAGGCCGTCCGTCATCTGGCTCCTTACGCGGGTTATCCCACAGCGGCTGAGGCCTTGATGATGCTGGCTGAAGTAGAAGGTTCCCACGAGGCTGTAACCGATCCGCCGACACCGAACTCGCCGGTCGATTTCGACGAAACCGCCGCCGCACAGCTAGCCCACCTCGACGACCGCTTCGCGGCCTTCTACAGCAAGCAGTTCGAGGCACGTTGGGGGCGTTCCGAACTATCCGTTCGCGAACGGGCGCTCGCGACCATTGCGACCGACGTGCTCAATGTCACGCTTGATGACTCCCTGCGGCTGCACGTAGGGCTCGCGCTGAACAACGGCGCCACCGAAGAGCAGGTTCGCGCTGTCATCTTGCAGGTGGCTGAGTTCGGCATCGCGAAGGCATGGCGGGCCTTCAGGTCGTTGCATGGGATCCTCAACGCGCACAGCGGCATAGCCGCCAGTTCGAGCGGCACATAGGGACCGCCGGGGGCGGACCCGATGTCCACTGCTCGGTCGGCGCCGTTCCACGGATCGATGAGTGCCAACGATGTTGGCCTACACTTGTTCGCATGGCGTTCACTCAGCGATCCGAAAAGACCAGAAACGCGATACTTACTGCAGCACGGCAAATGCTGGCTAGTCGCGGTTACGAGGCCACTACGATTCGGGCCGTCGCCGCCGCGGCCGGCATCGATCCGTCGATGGTTATGCGGTACTACGGGAACAAGGAAGGTTTGTTCGCCGCTGCGGTAGACGTCGATTTGCACCTGCCCGACGCCGCGGCACTGCCGCGGGAGCAGGTGGGAAAACTTCTTGCTCACCATGTCATCTCGCGCTGGGAAGGCGCGCTATCTGATGAGTTCATCACCTTGCTGCTCCGCTCCGCTGGAACGAATAGCGCCGCGGCAGAGCAGTTCCGGTTGATTTTTGAGCAGCAGCTGCTCACATTCGTCCAGGGCTTGGTCGGCCGGGGGCGTCAGGCTCGTCGGCGCGCGGCGATGGTGAGCACGCAGGTGTTAGGCGTGGCGTACTGCCGCTACATCCTCGAGTTGCCGGCGGTGACCGAGTTGGATGGCGAGACGCTCGCTTCCACACTGGGGCCCGTGCTTCAGCACTATCTCGTCGGCGACCTCGACGCGCCGGTGACCGGCGGCGAAGTTAAAAAGACCAAAACGCAGACAGCTCGTCGCACGCGGTGATGACCGCTGTTCACGATGCGGCACACGGCCGACCCTTGAAATACCAACGAACGTTGGCCTACAGTTGTAGGCATTAGTTGCATTGATGGACGGAAGCTTTCATGAGATTCGGCGTAGAACTGCCCACCTGTACCGCAGGGATGATGCATCCGGTGCCATTCGCCACCGCCAAAGATGTGATCGATATCGCGATGGAAGCCGAACAGCTGGGCTACCACGACGCCGGCGGCAACGACCACTTGAGCACCATGGCTTTCGTTCGCAGGGCGTGGCCGCACCCCCCGGATTACTTCGAACCGCTGATGACGCTCGCCAACATCGCTGCGAGAACCTCGACGCTGCGTTTGACGACCGGAATCATGGTGCTCCCCTTGCGGGATCCGGTGCTGTTGGCCAAACAAGTGGCTACGCTGGACCAACTCAGCCAAGGCCGGGTGACTTTGGGAGTCGCGGTGGGCGGTTACCGCGATGAGTTCGAGGCGGTGCGCCCAGACGCCGCTAACGCCAACCGCGCCGATCTCACCCGAGAGATAATCGAATCGATACGCGAACTGTGGGAGCGGCCACGCGTCAGCTACCGCGGGAAGTACGTGCATTTCGAAGACGTCGAAAGCTATCCCAAACCGGTTCAGAACCCGTTGCCCATCTATTCCGGCGGCAATGCCGAAGGATCGTTGCGCCGCGCAGCAGAGCTGTGTCAGGGGTGGCTGCCCGCGAAGATCGGCCCCGGCAAGATTGCCGAGGGCCGAGCCAAGATCACTCGATACGCCGAATCCGTCGACCGTCCTTCCGACACGATCATCACGGCACTGCAGTCGGTGGTATGTATCGGCAACACGGAGGAAGAGGCGCGAGACAAGTTCTTCAACTCGTCATTCGACGTCTTCCGAAAGTCGTTGTCGTCCACCATGACCAGGGGAGCCGATATCGACGATTATCTCGAGATGAATCTAGTGGGATCGATAGATCAGGTGATCGAAAAGGTCGACGCATACCGGTCAGCCGGCCTCGACCACCTGACCGCACTGTTATTCGTTGCCAACACCGTCGACGAACTGCGCGATCAGATGCGCACCTTGGCGCGACATGTGCTGCCGATCTTTTCCGAAACACGGTGACGCCGAGCACGGCATCCACCGCGGCGCCGTGCCGCTTGCGTGCGGCTAGGCTTCTAACCGCTGATGGCCCAGGAGCGGACGCGCCGGAAGAAGTCCGGGAATCAGGACGGCCGCGGCAACGCAGTGCAGGACACTGAGTGCGATCTGGCTGGATGCATCACCGCGAACAGCGAACAGCGGAACAATTGGCATGGCCAGCACAATGATGCCCAGTGATGTCCAGATTGTCCGCGCCGACGCCGTGAAGCGATCCAGCAGCGTCGCAACACCCCAGCCGGCAAGCCCAACCAAGATCGTTGCCGCAATCGTCTGTACCAACGTCACTTGTCTAGTGCCCAGCGGTGTTTCAGCGATGTAGTCCACTCCGGCAACCCGGCCGACCAGCCAGGCGGCTGCGGTCAGCGCCGCCGCGGCCAGCACCGTGACCGACCTGCGCAGACGTCGACCGAATCCGCCGCCGGGAGTTGCAGCGTTTCGCCACATACCGTTCCTTTCAACATGGACGTTCGGCGACGCGGCGCCGCCGAACGAGATAAGGCAAATGACGACCAGGAATGACAGATGCTTCATCCTTCAGGTGCCGCACACGGATACAGCGGCTAGGGTCGCAGCGCTGAGAGCCGTGGCTCATCCTCACCGTGAAAGCCAACCGTCCGAAGCTAGCGGTGGTGCAGCGCCTTGCAGCGGAGTCGTGTCAACGTAGATCAGTTCGTATGTGCGCGAGGTGAACCGCCAGCCCTGTCGTGTTCGGCGATAACGATCGTGGTACACGCCATAGTTGGAGTGCGAACCCCCACCAATAAGCCGGCCGAACTCTGCAACGTAGGCCCGTCCGGTGGCCTCATCGCCATCGAGGGTGATCGGGCCTGAGTGCACCGTTTGGGACGAAGAACTCAAACAGGCTCTGCCCGCGTTCGACCGCGGCCCGTATCTCGCACATACCAACGAACAATGCGTTGATGTGCGGCATTCGCCACGCACCGTCGGACGTGAACAACGAGGCGAAACGGTCATAGTCACGAGCCACCCCTGCGTCGGTGAAATCACTTCGCAACGCCTCGATTTCGAGACGATCAGAGATCATCTGCAGGTTAGTCATCGGTGCCGTTCGCTCGCATCGTCATCGCGGAAGCAGCGCTTTGCGGAAAATCGATCATAGTGACAACAACTGTAGGCCAACATGCGTTGTCTTTTCAAGGCTCCCGTGGGCAGTCATCGGTCAACGCGACCGGACCACCCCTCGAACGCCGCGGCTTCGTTACTGGCCTGATTTGGTGAGCGACCCTCGACGTCGACACTTATCGCTCATCGCTGTCAAACGGATCGCCGCCACGCTCGCCGACGCATAGCTGTCAACCATCAGCCGAAACGCCATCAGGCATCACCCGAAGATGAAACCTCAGATTGCACCCGACGAACGAAGGCGCTCCATTTCGGCCGCGTCGTAGCCCGCCAGGGCGCCAAGTAACTCTTCCGTATGCTGCCCAACGCGCGGCGCCGCTGGCGGTGCAAATCGTTCATCGGGTTTGGTCTTGATGCACGTCCCAATCAATCGCTGCGACGTCCCGTCCGGCTGAGCCTGCTCGTAGACGAGTCGGCGAGCCTTCGCGTGGTCGTCGTCGAACAGGTCTGCTCCCAAAAACGCTGGTGCCCCTGCGATGTCAGTCGCGATGAAGAAGTCGGTCCATTCCCTGCGTGTGCGGGACTTGAATATTGCCGTCAGTTCGTCGCGCAGCCGGGCCTCTGCCTCGACATCCTCCCCCGGCTTCCGGCGCCCCGGTTCATAGAGATCCATCCTGTCGAGTGACTCGCAGAATCTGCGCCAGAACTTGTCCTCCAGGGCGTTGAACACCACGTAGTTGCCGTCGCTCGTGGCGTAGTACTGGTAGCGAAGCGAAGCTCGGATTCCCTCACCGTAGGCCGGTTGACCGTTCGCCAGCGCTGTGAGGTGTTGAAAGTTCCAATTGATCGCCGCATCGACCTGCGCTACTTCGACGTACTGCGGCTTGCCGTCGCGCCGGGCGGCATGCAACGCGGCGAGTACGCCCATCGCTGCGTACAGCGGTCCCGCCAGAACACCCGTCGTCCCTGTCGCCGCCCCCGAAAGGCGTGGCGTTCCATCCGCATCGATGATCGGCGGACTCAACCCCGCGAAACAGTCGAAGGACAACCCGTGGGTGGCTAACCGGGTATAGGGCCCGAAGCTGCCCATTCCGTTGAGAACGCAGTACACAACCGACGGGTTGACGGCGACGATGTCGTCGTAGCCGAAGCCGAGCCGGTGCGCGGTTCCGTACCGAAGCCCGTCGATCACCACCGCCGATGTCGCGGCCAGGCGGCGAAACGCCTCTTGACCCTCAGGCGTTTTCAGGTTTATCGCCACACTCTTTTTGCCGCGATTCCAATGCGAGTCCTGCAACTCGCCGCCGGAAACCACCGCGCCGCGGAAACCACCGCCGCCAGGCGGCTCCACCTTGATCACCTCTGCGCCGAGGTCAGCCAGATGCCCGCCCAGCGCATCCGCGGAGAACAGTGACACTTCAAGGACACGGACGTCTTTGAGAAATTCCAATACGCGACCTTTCAGAATGCGGTGCGGCTACATCATGGTGATCGATTTCAGCTCGGTGTATTCCTCGAAGCCCCAGCGACCCTGCTCGCGGCCGAGCCCACTTTGTTTGAAGCCGCCGAACGGCCCCCCGCCGTTGAACATGCCACGCGCCGGTAGAGACCAGCCGGGGCCCTGCCCTCCCCCCGGATTGGCTCCCAGGTCGGCGCCGGGCGCCACAGTCTGCACCATGATGGTGCCGGTTCTGACCTGCCTCGCGACGTTGAAACCCCTTGCGGCGTTGCGAGTCATCACCAGGCCTGCCAGACCGTAGATGGAGTCGTTCGCGATGCGGATGGCTTCGTCTTCGGAGCGATAGGTCATCACCGCCAGCACAGGCCCGAACATCTCGAACGCGGCTTCTACTACGAACCGACGGCATTTGTCGACTGCCGCAGCGACATGCGCCTATGCCAGGAGGAGGTGTTCGGGCCTGTGCTGGCGGTGATGACCTATCGCTCCGAAGACGAAGCCATCCGCATCGCGAACGACTCCATCTAC
>NZ_LZMG01000365.1:0-34903 GCF_001673615.1 Mycobacterium sp. 1245499.0 | reverse complement strand
TCGTCCTGGCCGGCGTCGCACCCACCGTCCTGGCCGGACTACTCGGCGAAGAACCGGCGCCCGCGGCGGGCGGCGCGCAGGTCAAGGTGAACATGGTGCTGGCCCGGCTGCCCCGGCTACGCGACCACGCTGTCACACCCGAACAGGCCTTCGCGGGGACCTTCCACGTCAACGAGACCTGGACACAGCTCGACACCGCCTACGCGCAGGCCGCCGCGGGCCGACCGCCGAATCCCTTGCCGTGCGAGGCCTACTGCCACTCGCTGACCGATCCCAGCATCCTGTCGGCGGACCTGCGCGACGCGGGAGCGCACACGATGACGGTGTTCGGCCTGCACACCCCGCATTCGCTGTTCGACGGCGTCGACGCCGACGCGCTGCGCCACCGGCTGACCGACGACGTGCTCGCATCGATGAATTCCGTTCTTGCCGAACCGATTCAAGACCTGTTGCTGACCGACGCGCAGGGCGGCCCCTGCCTCGAGACCACCACCACGCTGGATCTCGAGAAGACGCTGCACATGAGCGGCGGCAACATCTTCCACGGCGGCCTGTCCTGGCCGTTCGCCGAGGATGACGACCCGCTGGACACGCCGGCGCGGCAATGGGGTGTGGCCACCGCACACGATCGAATCATGCTGTGCGGCTCCGGAACCCGCCGCGGTGGAGCGGTGTCGGGGATCGGCGGCCACAACGCCGCGATGGCGGTGCTGGCGGCGCTCGATCACCGGTCGTGATCAGTGCAACGTCGCGGCTCGGCAGAGCACCACGAATGCCGCCAAGAGGAGTAGCGCGATGTTGACCGCGACCGCGCGGCGTTCGTGCAGCCGCGTGTGCGCCCACACCGCGCCGACCATGACCACGCACAGGCCCGCCGCTGCGAGCGGCGTCAAGATCAACGCAATGCCCGTCAGTCCCGGCGCGACAAGTCCTGCCGCGGCGAGGATCTCCGATGCGGCGGTGAAACGGACGACCGGCATGGGAAACATGGCGATGCCGGTCTGACCCGTGGCCAGTAGTCGTTCGCGGCTGAATGTGAGCTTGACCGTTCCGGACAGGGCGAATATCGCGGCCAGGACGATTTGCGCTGACCATAGCGCGGCGTTCATCGTCTTCCCTTTCTTTCGAGCGGACGACCCTGAGACGAACGACGGCCGCCGCGCGTGACATCGGTGGGCGATCCAGCTCGCTACCTGTCACACCACCGACGGCTCGGTCGTCTACAGAACATGACGACTCCTCCCACCGACCCCCCGCCCGGCGACAGTGCCGAACAGCAAGGGGACGCGGCCGAGCTGCGGCCGCTGCTGTTCGCCATCGCCTATCGCATGCTGGGCAGCGTCACCGACGCCGAGGACATCGTGCAGGGAACGTATCTGCGCTACCTCGACTACTTGCAGCACGGTCACCACGTCGAGTCACCGCGCTCGATGTTGACCACCATCGCAACCCGCCTCGCGATCGACCATCTGCGCTCCGCCCGCGTGCAACGCGAAAAGTACCTGGGCCCTTGGCTTCCCGAGCCACTGATCACCTCGACCGTTCCGGACGCCGCCGATGTTGCCGTCATGTCCGACTCGGTGTCGATGGCGTTTCTGCTGCTGCTGGAGACGCTCTCACCCGTGGAGCGCGCCGTTTTCTTGCTGCGCGAGGTGTTCGCCTACGACTACGCCGACATCGCGCGCATCGTCGACAAGTCACCGGCCAATTGCCGCCAATTACTCAACAGGGCCCGCCGACACATCGCGGCGGGGCGCCGCCGCTTCGACGCCGACGCCACGCGCCGCGATCAGCTCGCCGATCGCTTTTTCGCCGCGGCCCAGAATGGTGATCTGGACGATCTGGTGCAATGGCTGGCCGACGACGTGTCCTTCTACGGCGACGGGGGCGGTATCGGCCGCGGACTGCCGCGACCGATCTTCGGCCGAAACCGCGTGCACCGGGCCCTGGCCGCAATCATGGGTGCCTACCGCAGTCTCGGCGTGCGACTGCAGCGTGCACAGATCAACGGGCAACCTGGCGTGCTCGCCTTCGACCCCGACGGCGCGTTGATCAACGTCCTGACCCTCGACATCTACGGCGGAAGGATCTGCACCATCCGCTCGGTGATCAATCCGCACAAACTCGAACACCTTGGATTCGCCCTGTCGCCCCTGGCGCGCCGCGATCCGGTGACCCGTCGCGCGGACCGGGAAGCACCGCGCGCATGAATAGGGGTTTTTCATACGATCGTCTTCGCGCGGTCCGCGGACGTCGGCACGTTAACCATGAACCGTCCGTCCGAGTTGAACGCGCTGCACCGACCTCGACCCAGGGAAAGGAGCAGTAACCATGCGCACGCCTGTCACCGCCGACGATCGCTCGCAGCGCACCCGGTCATTCGCGCGCGTGCTCGGACCGTTTATCGCCGTGGTCCCTGCGATTGTCGCGATCAGGGCAGCAAGCATCGGGAACGAACTGTCCGGTTTCTCCAGCGACCCGATGTGGCCGTGGGCGCTGGGTGCGCTCTTGTTTTTCTGCGGCCTGTTCGTCGTGGCGTTCCACCAGTATTGGCGCAGCGCCGCCGCCGTGATCATCTCGCTGTTCGGCTGGTTCCTGCTGCTGCGGGGTTTCGCGCTGCTCGCCATGCCGCAGACGATCGTCAAGGGGGCGCAAACCGCGACCCACACGTCGGGGGCAGCGATCATCGCCGTGCGGATCGGTTTCGGTTTGCTCGCGCTGTGCGGCGTCTACCTCGCGTACGTGGGCTGGCTCAAAAAGGCCGACTGACCGGGCGCCGCGCTACCGGCGCCAAGACAGTTACCGCGCGTCGATGGTGACGTAGTCGCGCTCGGTGTAACCGGTGTAGATCTGGCGCGGCCGACCGATCTTGCTGTCGCCCTCGTCGTGCATCTCGCGCCAGTGCGCGATCCACCCGGGCAGCCGCCCCAGCGCGAACAGGACGGTGAACATCCGGGTCGGGAAGCCCAGCGCCCGGTAGATCAGGCCGGTATAGAAGTCGACGTTGGGGTACAGCTTGCGCTCGATGAAGTAGTCGTCGGTGAGCGCGGCCTCTTCCAGTTGCTTGGCGATGTCCAGCAGGTCGTCGTCGCCGCCGAGCTTGGCCAGGATCTTGTCGGCCTGCTCCTTGACGATGCGGGCGCGCGGGTCGTAGTTCTTGTAGACGCGGTGCCCGAAGCCCATCAACTTCACGCCGGCTTCGCGGTTCTTGACCTTGCGCACGAATTCGCTGACGTCGTCGTCGCTTTGGCGGATCTTCTCGAGCATCTCGAGCACCGCCTGGTTGGCGCCACCGTGCAGCGGCCCCCACAGCGCGTTGATCCCACCGGAGATCGAGGTGAACAGGTTGGCCTGGGAGGACCCCACCAACCGGACCGTCGAGGTCGAACAGTTCTGTTCGTGGTCGGCGTGCAGGATGAGCAGCATGTCCAGCGCCCGAACGATTTCGGGATCCGCCTCATACGGCTCGGCGGGCAGCCCGAACGTCATCCGCAGGAAGTTCTCCACCAGCGACAGGGAGTTGTCCGGGTAGAGGAACGGCTGGCCGACGGACTTCTTGTAGGCGTAGGCCGCGATGGTCGGCAGCTTGGCCAGCAACCGGATCGTCGAGAGCTCGACGTCCTCGGTGTCCATCGGGTCGAGCGAGTCGGGGTAGTAGGCGGACAGCGCGTTGACCGCGCTGGACAACACCGGCATCGGGTGAGCGTTGCGCGGGAAGCCGTCGAAGAATCGCTTGAGGTCCTCGTGCAGCATGGTGTGCAGCTGGATCCGCTTGGTGAAGTCGGCCAGCTGCTCCTTGTCGGGCAGTTCGCCGTAGATCAAGAGGTAGCTCACCTCGATGAAGGTCGACTTCTCGGCGAGCTGCTCGATCGGGATGCCGCGGTAGCGCAGGATGCCCGCGTCGCCGTCGATGTAGGTGATGGAGCTCTTGCACGAAGCGGTGTTGACGAAGCCGTTGTCGAACGTGGTGTAGCCGGTCTTGGACAACAGCGAGCCCAGCGCGATGCCGTCAGCGCCGTCGGTGGCCTTGACGATCTCCAGGTCGGTTTCACCGCCCGGGTACTTCAAAGTGGCGGTGTCGTCGGTGTCTGCCACGAGAACCCCTTTGCGCTCTGGCTGATATGGCTGCTGACTTGGTGCTTACTGCAAAAGGTAGTCGTTATGACGATGGGACGCCTGCCCGGGGTCGAGTCCGCTGGTCACGCCAGCAATCGACCCCGTCACGCCGCGGCGCAACGTGCATCATCAGCGGGTTAGGGCTGCAGGCGTTCCACCCGACCCCCGGTGATGCGGATGCGGTTGTGCAACCGATTTTCCCGCCCCTGCCAGAACTCCACCAGCTCCGGGGCAATGAGGTAGCCACCCCAGCCCGGCGGGACCGGGACCCGCTCGCGATCGGCGAACCGGGCGGTCACCTCCTCCAGCTGGTCGAGCAGGGCCGCGCGTGAGGCGATCGGCCGCGACTGTTGCGACGCCCACGCGCCCAGTTGCGACCCGCGCGGCCGCTTGGACCAGTAGTCCTCGGTGACCTCCGCGGCGACCTTGCGCACCGGGCCGCGGACGTGGACCTGGCGGCCGAGCTGATACCACGGAAACGTGGCCGAGGCGTACGGCGTCGCGGCCAGATCGTCGCCCTTGGCCGAGTCATAGTTGGTGAAGAAAGTGATCCCGGTCTCGTCGACGCTCTTGCACAGCACCGACCGGCTGGCCGGCCTGCCGTCGGCGGTCACGGTGGCCAGCACCAACGCGTTGGGCTCGGCGACCCCCGCCCGCTCGGCGTCGCCGATCCATTTGCGCAACAACGAAACCCAGCCGTCGCGCAACCAATCCGCGTCGAGATCCGGGCTGCCGTCCTTTTCCACTGATCCGTACTCCACACGCATTCTTTGCAGGTGCTCATTTCCTGGCGCCGGGTCTGGTCCTGCCATCGCGTCCACGCTACCGGCGCTTGCTACCGGCCGGTAGCGTCGGCCCGATCAGGGGGTGCGAGAATTTTCGGCATGACTGTGGTCCCCGAAGACTTTGTCCCCGGCCTGGAAGGCGTGGTCGCCTTCACCACCGAAATTGCCGAGCCGGATAAAGACGGCGGTGCGCTGCGCTACCGCGGTGTCGACATCGAAGATTTGGTAACGCAGCAGGTCACGTTCGGCGACGTGTGGGCGCTGCTGGTCGACGGCAAGTTCGGCCACGGCCTACCGCCCGCCGAGCCCTTCCCGCTGCCCATCCACACCGGCGACGTACGCGTCGACGTGCAGGCGGGCCTGGCGATGCTGGCCCCCATCTGGGGGTACAAGCCGCTGCTGGACACCGACGACGACACCGCCCGCGACCAGCTGGCCCGGGCCTCGGTGATGGCCCTGTCCTACGTCGCGCAGTCGGCGCGCGGGATTTACCAGCCCGCCGTCCCGCAACGGGTCATCGACGAATGCGACACGGTCACCGCCCGGTTCATGACGCGCTGGCAGGGCGAGCCGGACCCACGGCACGTCGAAGCGATTGACGCCTACTGGGTGTCGGCCGCCGAGCACGGCATGAACGCCTCGACGTTCACCGCGCGGGTGATCGCGTCGACGGGCGCCGACGTGGCGGCGGCGCTGTCCGGGGCGATCGGGGCGATGAGCGGCCCGCTGCACGGCGGGGCGCCGGCGCGGGTGCTGCCGATGATCGAGGAGGTCGAGCGCACCGGCGACGCGCGTGGCCTGGTGAAGAAGATCCTGGACAGCGGCGACAAGCTGATGGGCTTCGGGCACCGGGTCTACCGCGCGGAGGACCCGCGGGCGCGGGTGCTGCGCGCCACCGCCGAACGGCTGGGGGCGCCGCGCCACGAGGTCGCCGTCGCGCTGGAGCAGGCGGCCCTGGCCGAGCTGCGCGAGCGCCGTCCGGACCGGGCCATCGAGACCAACGTCGAGTTCTGGGCCGCGGTGATGCTGGACTTCGCCCGAGTGCCGGCCAGCATGATGCCGGCGATGTTCACCTGCGGCCGCACCGCGGGCTGGTGCGCGCACATTCTTGAGCAGAAGCGGCTCGGCAAGCTGGTCCGGCCGTCGGCCATCTACGTGGGCCCCGGCCCGCGCAGTCCGGAGGCCGTCGAGGGCTGGGACCGCAGCCTCACCAACGCCTGACGCCTCCCGGTTGTCGGTACCCGGCGATCTAATGGTTGCCGTCGCGATGAGTTTTTGTCGCCGGCGCAGTCATAAGTCGTGAACCTGCCCGTCATGGGCAGGACAGGGAACCGATAGCAAGGAGAACCAGCATGGCGATCAAGATCGAACCCGCACTGTCCCCGCACCTGGTGGTCGACGACGCCGCCGCGGCAATCGACTTCTACGCCAAGGCTTTTGGGGCCCAGGAGATCGGACGCGTGCCGCGTCCCGACGGCAAACTGGTGCACGCCGCGGTGCGCATCAACGGTTTCACGGTGATGCTCAACGATGACTTCCCCGAAGTGTGCGGCGGCAAGTCGATGACGCCGACATCGCTGGGCGGCACCCCGGTGACGATCCACCTGACGGTCACCGACGTCGACGCCAGCTTCCAGCGCGCCCTGGACGCCGGTGCCACCGTGGTGACCCCGCTCGAGGACCAGTTCTGGGGTGACCGCTACGGCATGGTCGCCGACCCGTTCGGCCACCACTGGTCGCTGGGGCAGCCGGTCCGCGAGGTCAGCATGGAGGAGATCTCGGCGGCGATGTCCGGGCAGGGAGCCGGCTAGTCCTGCACCATCGGCGCTAGCCAAGCAGGCGGTCGAGCAGCCGGCGTCGTTGCGGCGGCGCCGGCTCTGCGGCGGCCGCGGCCGCGAGCATCGCGGAGACGTCGGTGAACTTGATGCGGGGGCGGCCGTGCTCGCTGCCGCGCGCGATTTCGGCGGCGTCGATGGCGCGCCATCCCGCGGCATCGATCGCGGCGGGCTGGCGGGCGTGCACCAGCCCGGCCAGCGCCTCGGGCTTGGCGATTGGATCGGCCAGTTTGCCGGCGTTGAAATCGGCGACCAAAGACTGCACGGTCTGCAACGAGCAGGACTTGTTGGTCCCGATGAACCCGCTGGGTCCCCGCTTGATCCAGCCCGCGACGTAGGCGCCGGTCACCGGGTCACCGGAAACGGGGTCGACGACGCGACCCGCGTCGTTCGGCACGACTGCCGACGCTTCGTCGTAGGGCAGATCGCGAATCGGCTTGCCGCGGTAGCCAATCGACGTCAGCACCAGACCGGTTTCCAGAAGGCGCGTCTCGTCGGTGCCGGTGACCGAGAACTCCATCCCGGTGGCGCGCTGGTCCCCCCGCACCCGGTGCGGCGTTAGCCGATACGCCAGCCTGATTCTCGGGCGGGACGGCGGTGTCGCATCGTCGCCGAGCGTGCTCAAGATTTCCAGCTTGCGCTTGGTCAGAGCGTCCGACGCGGCCGCGAGATCGGCCGCCACCAGCTCGTGGTCCGCAGCGCTGAGCACCACCTCGGAGCTGCCGGTGAGCCCGATCAGCTCGGGCAACGTGAACGCCGACTGGGCGGGGCCGCGCCGGGCGGCGATCACCACCTCACGCACCGCCGAGGCGCGCAAGGCCGCCAGCGCGTGCTCGGCGATGTCGGTGCGGGCCAGCTCGTCGGGATCGGAGGTGAGCAACCGGGCGACATCGAGGGCGACGTTGCCGTTGCCGACGATCAGCACCCGCTCGTGGCTGAGATCGACCGGCAGATCGGCGAAGTCGGGATGCCCGTTGATCCACGCGACCAATTCGGTTGCCGTTCCGGTCCCCGGCAGGCCCATGCCCTCGATGTCCAGCCGGCGGTCATCGGGCGCGCCCACCGCATACAGCACGGCGTGGTGGTGAGCGAGCAGGTCCGCGTGGCTCAGCTGCGTGCCGACCTCGACGTTGAGAAAGAACCGGAACCGGCGATCACCGGCGACCCGGTCGAACAGCCGGGTGACCCGCTTGGTGTTCTGGTGATCGGGCGCCACCCCGGCCCGCACCAAACCGTATGGGGTGGGCAGCTTTTCGAAGACGTTGACGCGCACGCCCTGCTGGGTCAGCAGTTCGTCGGCGGCGTACATCGCCGCGGGCCCCGATCCGACGATGGCGACCGTCAGGGGCTTGCGGCGGGCGCGGACCTCGGCGGCCGGGATCACCGGTGCCAGCTTGGACGTCGGCGGCAGCTTCTCGTCCTTCGGCCGGTCCGGGTAGAAGGACGCGTTGATCTCGATGAACGGCAACTGCTTGGTGTCCAGCCGGGTATCGGGCGCGATCGCGCCGACGGGGCATGCGCTCACACAAGCTCCGCAGTCCACGCACGCCACCGGATCGATGTAGAGCATCTCGGAGGTGGCGAAGCCGGGCTCGTCCGGCGTCGGGTGAATGCAATTCACCGGGCATGCGAAAACACAGGACCCGTCGTTACAGCACGACTGGGTAATAACGTGCGGCATAAACGAACTCGCAGTGACTACGCAGCCGGGACCGCGGCCAGGTGCTGGCGCTGCGGCTCGCTGCGGTAACGCGACGGCTTGCCGTTGATCTTGCACAACCGCCACATCAACCGCGCCGAGCGCGTCTCCATCAGACCGGTGTCGTAGGCCAACATCCGCACGTCACCGAACATGTCGCTGAGCCACTTCCGCGATTCCGGCGACCGGAAGAACAGTTCCTTCTTGACTTCCCGCGGGATGTCGAACTCGCGCCAGAAAGCCTTGGGCGGCACCACAATTGCGCGACAGAGCGCCTTCATGGTCAGCGGCAGGTACAGCGCGGTCCAGAATCGCTGCCTCTTGGTCAATTCCGGCACCCGCTTGCGCAGGAACTCGTGGGCGAACGAGATGTGGCGGGCCTCCTCGGCCACGTGGATCGCCATCACCTTCTCCATGATGGGGTGCAACGACTTGCCTTCGCGCAGAACGTTTTTCTGCGTGTGGTCGATGGGCTCCTCGCCGGCGAGCACGCCGATGAAGAACGCCACCGGCAGCGGGCCGGCCACCAGTGGAACCAACGGCGAGAGCCACTTGAGCATCCGCGGCATGCCCGGCACGTCGGCGCCGATGCGGTTCACCATCTCCTGGAACATCATGGTGTGGTTGCACTCTTCGACCGATTCGTGCAGGCAGTACCGGTACTCCGGCGATCCGTTGGGCACCCAGAACGTGTAGTTCATCAGGCCGCGAATCAGGATGGATTCGAAGTGCAGTCCCACCTTGGCCACGTTGGCCTGGCGCCACATCCCGATCTTGATCTTGCGCTCGTCGGACTGCGCCAGGTACCAGGGATGGCGGCCCAGCGGGTCGGTGTTCGGCAGGATCCAGCGCGGATCGTTTTCGGTCACCGCGAACTCCGGTGAATCCCAATCGATGTCGGTGTACGGATTGAAGTTGCGCCGCACCGACCCCTCGGACAGTGTGGCAAGCATGTTGACGTATTCGGCGTCGTCGCGCACTTCCATGTTGCTGCGCCAACGCCGGACTAATCGCGTCCTAGCCATATCCAGGCCTCCCCAACGAGGTTTACATTTGGACGTGCTATGTCCAGACAGTACCGCAGGTACCGGATAATTCCTAGACCCCTTCCGGGCACTGTGACCTGACCGGTGGTCATGAATTTTTTATGCCCCGGATCACAGGCGATCAAACGCCTGGACACAGCCGAGCAGGCCTTTTGCCCGGGCAGCCGAGGTTGGCGGTCGGCCTCCGCACCGACCGGTCAACTCGGCTCACTACCCTGATGAGCATGGCTGACCAGCTCGAGATCCCCGCTGACATCAAACCCCGCGACGGCCGCTTCGGGTGTGGCCCGTCGAAGGTCCGGCCCGAGCAGCTGCAGGCGCTGACCACGACCGCCGCCCCGTTGTTCGGCACCTCGCACCGGCAGGCGCCGGTCAAGAATCTGGTGGGCCGGCTGCGCTCCGGGCTAGCGGATCTGTTCTCGCTGCCCGAGGGCTATGAGGTGATCTTGGGCAACGGCGGCGCAACGGCGTTCTGGGACGCCGCGGCCTTCGGCCTGATCGACAAGCGCTCGTTGCACCTGTCCTTCGGCGAATTCAGCTCCAAGTTCGCCTCGGCGGTCGCCAAGAACCCCTTCGTCGGTGAGCCCGTCGTCATCAAGGCGGACGCCGGCAGCGCCCCCGAGCCGCAGAGCGACCCGTCGGTGGACGTGATCGCCTGGGCGCACAACGAAACGTCGACCGGCGTCGCGGTGCCCGTCCGCCGGCCCGCCGACTCCGGCGACGCGCTGATCGTCATCGACGCGACGTCGGGCGCCGGCGGGTTGCCGGTCGACATCGCCGAGACCGACGCCTACTACTTCTCGCCGCAGAAGAATTTCGCCAGCGACGGGGGCCTGTGGCTGGCCATCATGAGCCCTGCGGCGCTGGCCCGCGTCGAGTCGGTCGCCGGCTCCGGGCGCTGGGTTCCCGACTTCCTGTCGCTGCCCATCGCGGTGGAAAACAGCCTGAAGGACCAGACCTACAACACCCCGGCGGTCGGCACCCTGGCGCTGATGGCCGAGCAGGTCGACTGGTTGCTGGGCAACGGCGGGCTGGACTGGGCCGTCAAGCGCACCGCGGACTCCTCGGGCAGGTTGTACTCCTGGGCTGAGGAGCGGCCCTACACCACACCCTTCGTCACCGACCCCAAGCTGCGCTCGCAGGTGGTGGGCACCATCGACTTCGCCGACGAGGTCGACGCCGCGGCCGTGGCGAAGGTGTTGCGGGCGAACGGCGTCGTCGACACCGAGCCGTACCGCAAACTCGGCCGCAACCAGCTGCGGGTGGGGATGTTCCCGGCCGTGGACCCCGACGACGTCAGCGCACTCACCCAATGCATCGACTGGGTCGTCGAGCGGTTGTAGTTCGGCGACGATGCTGCGCGGTACGGGCAGCTGAGGAGCCGGACAATTGAACACCGTCCGACCGGCAATCAGGGCGCAACCGCACAGCGTGTCAGCACAGGTGATGGGCGGTTGCTGGACTAAAGTGCGCACGTGACGGGTCCGTCGCTGACCTGCACGGAGCCTGCGAGGAGATAACCATGCGGGAACTCAAAGTGGTTGGGCTGGATGCCGACAGCAAACACGTCATCTGCGAGGGTGGCGATCCCGCGGAGCAGTTCAAGCTGGCGGCCGACGACCGCTTGCGAGCCCTGCTGCGCGACGCGGCCCTGTCCTCTGAGCAACCGCAGCTCGAGATTGAAGTCACCAACATGCTGAGCCCCAAAGAAATTCAGGCCAAGATCCGCGCGGGTGCCTCCGTCGAACAGGTCGCCGCGGCGTCAGGCTCGGAGGTTTCGCGGATCCGCCGCTTTGCTCACCCGGTGTTGCTGGAGCGCTTCCGCGCCGCGGAGCTGGCAACCGCCGCACACCCGATGCTCGCCGACGGTCCCGCGGTGCTGACCCTGCTCGAGACGGTCAGCGCCTCACTGGTGACCCGCGGGCTGAGCCACGACAAACTCAGCTGGGACGCGTGGCGCAACGAGGACAACCGCTGGACGGTGCAGCTGGCATGGAAGGTCGGCCGGTCCGACAACCTCGCGCATTTCTGTTTCACGCCCGGTGCGCACGGCGGAACGGTGACCGCCATCGACGACGCGGCCAGCGCGCTGATCGACCCCAACTTCGAACGCCCGCTGCGGCCGGTGGCCCGGGTGGCGCACGTCGACTTCGAAGAGCCCGCCAAGCCGCCCGTCGCCGACGAAGCACCCGTCGCGGAACCGGACGAAAAGCCGGTGCACACCCGGCGGGGCAAGCCCGTCATCCCGGCGTGGGAGGACGTGCTGCTCGGCGTGCGCTCCGGCGGGCAGCGCTAAGCCGTCGTCAGGGCCAACAGCGCAACCCACGCCACCGCCACACCCACCGCGGCGCCCAGCACAAACCAGCGCAGGACGGGCGTACGCCGCCACCCCCACAGGGTCGGCGCCAGTCCCCCGGCCGCCACGACGTTGAGCCCGACGGCCAGCAGCGCGTGCACGCGAAGCAGCCCCAGACTGAGCACCACGATCGCGGCGGCGGTGACCGCCGCGACGAACGCGGCGACCGTCAAACCCGTTGCCCAGGGCACGGACTCGTCTCGCATCAGCCGGAGCCTAGTGTGACTGTCCATCGCCGCCTCTCGCCGTCGAGCGGGCCCGCTCGTAGAACGCCAACGCCGCCGCCGTCGCGACGTTGAGCGAATCGGTGCCGCGCGACATCGGAATGCGCACCCGCACATCACTGCACCGCAAGGTGGCCGGCGTCAGCCCCGGCCCCTCGGCGCCGACCAACACCGCGACGCGTTCGTCGCGCGCGGCCGTCATCGCCTCCGGCAAGGCGCAGGCGCTGGCCTGCGGAGTCATCGCCAGGAGTCGAAAACCGTTCTCCCGCAACGTCGCGAGCTCGGCGGGCCAACAGCTTGCGCGCGCATAGGGCACCAGCAGCGCGTGGCCCATGGACACCCGCACCGCGCGGCGGTACAGCGGGTCGGCACAGCCGCTGCCGAACACCACCGCATCGACGCCCAGCCCCGCCGCGTTGCGGAAGATCGAACCCAGGTTCTCGTGATCGTTGACCCCTTCGAGGATCGCGACGGTGCGGGCCCTGTCGATCACGTCGGCGACGCCCGGTTCGGGCACCCGCCGGGCGGCCGCCAGCACGCCGCGGTTGAGGTGAAACCCGACCACCCGGGCCATGACGTCGGCGGACGCGCGGTAGCACGGCACGTCGGTGCCGGCCAGGTCAATGTCGAGCTCGGCGAACCGGCGCTCGGTCCCCAGCAGGGCATGCGGGTGAAAGCGTGAGGCGAGCATGCGCTGCACCACCAGCACGCCCTCGGCGATCACCAGCCCCTTGCCCGACGGCAGATCGGGACGGCGATCGACGCTGTTCAGGTCGCGGAAATCGTCGAGCCTCGGATCGTCGGGATCGTCGACGTCGATCAACATGCGCCGGCTTCGCTCCGGGGACTCACGGGCCTTCGTCGACCAGGGCCAACATCAGGTCGGCCGCGTTGCGCAGGATGTCTCGCTGTTCGCTGTCCAGCGTCGCTAGCCGCTTGGCCAGCCACTCCTGGCGGGCGCGGCGGTTGGCCTTGACCAACTCGGCGCCGGCCTCCGACACCGAGACGAGCACCTGCCGGCCGTCGACAGGGTGCGGCGCGCGGTCCACCAGCCCCATCTCGGCCAGCGAGGCGATCACCCGGGTCATCGACGGCGGCCTGACCCGTTCGCGAATTGCCAGGGCACCCGGGGTCATCGGGCCTTCGTTGGTCAGCATGGCCAGCGCCGACAGCTGGGACAGCGACACCGGCGACGACGGGTTGCGGAACCGCAGTTGGCGGGCCAGCCGCATAACTGCCAGTGACAGGTCGCTGGCCAGCCGCGCATCGCTGTCAGGCATGGCGCGAGGTTACACGGAAGCCCGAGAAACCGGGACACGAACCGGTGAACGACGGTCGCAGATCGCCTTCGCTAAGCTGCGGGGTTTTTCATCGAAACGCTTATCCGCCCGCCTATCCCGCTTTGCTCGACGGGGTAAAGATCATCCGTCCCGGCAAGTGGGTGCGCCGTCGCCCGCCACCGACGGCGAGCTATGTTGATCCCGATGTCCGCCGAACCCCCCCGCACCGCGCCGCCGCTGCCGGCCGCGCTGCTGCACGTGTGGCCGTTCATCGCGCTCGGCGCGTTGGGTTGGCTCGCCGCGGTGGCGGCCGCTTTCCTGGTGCCATCCCTGCAGGGCTGGCGTCCCGTGGCCCTGGCCGGCCTGGGCGTGGGTGTGCTCGGCACGAGCATCTTCCTGCTGCAGCTCGCGGCGGCCCGCCGCGGTGCCCGCGGCGCGCAGGCCGGACTCGAAAACTATCTCGACCACAACTGATTCGCCGCCCTGGAGGAGCGATGGTAGCCCCGCTGTTGCAAGCGCACGTCGACATCGACGCACCGGTGGCCACCGTGTGGGAATTGATTTCCGACCTGCGCCGCATGCCGCGGTGGAGTCCGCAGTGTCGCTGGATGAAGCCCTTCGGCCCGGTGCGTCAGGGCACCCGAACGATCAACCTCAACCGCCGCAAGCGCATGTTCTGGCCGACCACCTGCACGGTGGTCGAGATCGTCCCCGAGCGCAAGCTCGCGTTCCGCGTCGACACCAACAACACCATCTGGAGCTATGAGCTCGAGCCCAGCGGCGCGGCCACCCGGCTGATCGAGAGCCGTCACGCCGAAAACGGAGTGACGGCGTTTTCGAACCTGTCGGTAAATGCGCTGTTCGGCGGGACCACCAACTTCGAGCGCGAATTGCTCGACGGCATGAACGCCTCGCTGGCGCGCATCAAGGCCGCCGCCGAAACCGGCTAGTCCGGCGTCTCGGCCTGCGGCTGCTGCTCGGGCTGCGGCGCCTCGGTCACCGGCTCGGTTTCGGCCTCCGGCGTCTCGGGCGCCGTCTCGGGCTGCGGCTCTTGGGTCTCGGTCTCGCCCTGCGCTTCTGGCGCCCCCACGGCCTCCGAGGGCGCAGGGGACTCCGTGGACTCCGAGGGTTCCGTGGACTCCGAGGACAAGGGGGACGGTTCGACCGGCGTCTGGGTGACGTCGAGCAGGCCGTCGTCGTACGGCTCGTACGCAGGCGACCCGGTGCCCGCCGGGGCGGGCGTGTCCGAATGGGCACCGCAGCCGTACAGCTTGTCGACGATGTGACCGTCGGCCGACAATTCGTTGCCGCACACGCCGAACAGCGCGCCCAGCGAACCCGACAGCGGCAGGAAAAAACCGCAGTCGCGGCACACCCGCTTGGTGGACCGCGCCATCGGCGAGTCGGGGCCGTACTCGCCGGTGCGCCAGCGTTCGGCCGTGTCCGACCGGCCCTCGGCGCTCATCACCCAGCGCCGGCCCAGCCCGATCTCGGCGGCGGTCTCGTCGACCTGGGGGTCACCGCTGGCGGTGTAACCGGGAACCAGCCGGGGATCGTCGGCGGCGGGCGCCAGCAGGTCGCCCGGGCTCAGGTCGCCGGGCCGTACCCGCTGGTCCCAGGGCACCCATTCGGGTGCCAGCAATGCGGTCGGCCCGGGCACCAGTACGACCTCGCTGATGGTCGCGTGGTCCGCGCCGGGATAGGCGGCGACGACGACCGCCCACTGCCACCCCTGGTAGCCGGGCAGGTGCGCCAGGAAGCGGTGGGTGGCGCTGTTCGGGTCTTCGTAGCCGACGCCCAGGTAGTCGCCGACCATCTCCGGTGCGCCGAACTCCACCACGGCGGCCCTGGCCACCTCCGCCGCGCCCGTGAGCACCGTCGCCAACCGCTCGGGCCACTCGGCCACAGTCGACACGGCGGATCCCTCGATAGGTCTGGTCACGCTGTCTTCTTTCTGCATTGCGTTTCCAATACTAGGTTGGCGAGCCACGCCCCGTTACCTGCAGACGCATCCAGGCGCCATAGGGGAGAATCGGGACGTGTCTGGACGGCGGCAAAACGACCCGGGCCGAGTGGCCTCTCAGCCGGGCCGCCGGCCCCGCAAGAGCGCCGCGTCCCAACATCCGGGCGCGGCCAATTACCCCGCCGGCGAGGGCGCCGATCGGCGCCCCCGTCGCCCGTCGATGCCGAGCGCCAACCGCTACTTGCCCCCGCTGGGCCACCAGCCGGAGCCGAACCGCAGCAGCGACACGCCGCCTCGCGGTCCGGCTTCCGGTGAACGGATCACCGTCACCCGCGCCGCGGCACTGCGCAGCCGCGAAATGGGCTCGCGGATGTACTGGATGGTGCAGCGCGCCGCGACGGCCGACGGCGCCGACAAGTCCGGCCTGACTGCGCTGACGTGGCCGGTGGTCGCCAATTTCGCGGTGGACGCGGCGATGGCCGTCGCGCTGGCCAACACGTTGTTCTTCGCCGCGGCCACCGGCGAGAGCAAGGGCCGGGTCGCCCTGTATCTGCTGATCACCATCGCGCCGTTCGCGGTGATCGCGCCGCTGATCGGTCCCGCGCTGGACCGGCTGCAGCACGGCCGCCGCGTCGCGCTGGCCGCGTCGTTCGCCCTGCGCACCGCCCTGGCGGTGCTGCTGGTCATGAACTACGACGGCGCCACCGGCAGCTTCCCGTCATGGGTGCTGTATCCGTGCGCGCTCGCGATGATGGTGTTCTCCAAGTCGTTCAGCGTGCTGCGCAGCGCCGTGACACCCAGGGTGATGCCGCCGACCATCGACCTGGTGCGGGTCAACGCCCGACTGACCATGTTCGGTCTGCTGGGCGGCACCATCGTCGGCGGCGCGATCGCCGGTGGTGTCGAGTTCGTCTGCACCCACCTGTTCAAGCTGCCCGGGGCGTTGTTCGTGGTGATCGCGGTGACGATCGCCGGCGCCATGCTGTCCATGCGGATCCCGCGCTGGGTCGAGGTGACCGCCGGCGAGGTACCCGCCACCCTGAGCTACCGCCAGGACAGCGAACCGCTGCGGCGCAGCTGGCACCAGGAGGTCAGCGGGGCGCTCCGGCAACCGTTGGGCCGCAACATCATCACCTCGCTGTGGGGCAACTGCACCATCAAGGTCATGGTCGGCTTCCTGTTCCTCTACCCCGCGTTTGTCGCCAAGGCGCATCAGGCCAACGGCTGGGCCCAGGTCGCCATGCTCGGGGTGATCGGCGCCGCGGCCGGGATCGGCAATTTCGTCGGCAACTTCACCAGTGCACGCCTGAAGCTGGGCCGGCCCGCCGCGCTGGTGGTGCGCTGCACGGTGGCGGTGAGCGCGGTCGCGCTGGCCGCCTCGGTGGCCGGCAACCTGGTGGTGGCCGTGATCGCCACCCTGGTCACGTCCGGAGCCAGCGCCATCGCCAAGGCGTCCCTGGACGCGTCGCTGCAGAACGACCTGCCGGAGGAATCCCGCGCGTCGGGCTTCGGGCGCTCGGAGTCGACGCTGCAATTGGCGTGGGTCCTCGGCGGCGCCGTGGGGGTGTTGGTGTACACCGAACTGTGGGTCGGCTTTACCGCGGTCACTGCGCTGCTCATCTTGGGCCTGGCGCAGACCCTCGTCAGCTTCCGCGGCAACTCACTGATTCCCGGCCTGGGAGGAAATAGGCCAATCATGGTCGAGCAGGAGGGCAAGCGCCGCGGTGCCGGCGCCGCGGCGGTGGTTGCCGAGTGAAACCGCAACGCAAGCGGGGTGGGGCCGTGCTGCTCGCCTGTCTGGTCGCGGTGCTCTGCGTCGGCGCGGGTGTGGGCACCTGGTTGCTGGTCGGGCGCACCGGCCCGCGGCACCCCGAGATCAGCGCCTATTCGCACGGGCATCTGACGCGGGTGGGGCCCTACCTGTATTGCAACGTGCTGAATCTCGAAGACTGCGAGACACCGCAGAACCAGGGCGAGCTACGGGTCAGCGAGCGCTACCCGATTCAGCTGTCGGTGCCCGACGCCATCTACCGGGCACCGTGGCGGCTGCTGCAGGTCTACGACGACCCGACGAACACCACCAGCACGATCTTTCGGCCGAAAACCCGCTTCGCCGTGACGATCCCGTCGGTCGACCCGCATCGCGGGCGCCTGGCCGGGATCGTCGTGCAGCTGCTGACATTGGCGGTGGATCCCGCCGGGGAGCTTCACGACGTGCCCCACGCGGAATGGTCCGTGCGTCTGACGTACTAGGCCGTTCGCCAGCCCCGCCCCTCGCCCCCTCGTCGCGCCCAACGTCGACTTGTTGTGGCGAAACGCCGTAATTTACGCGCACAAACCGACGTTCGGCACGACGTGTCGGTACCGGCCGCCACCGTGTCCACATGCAGATCCCAGCCTGGCCATTCAGAGGCACCGAAGCATTGGCGGCCGGACTCGTTACCCGGCACCAACTGCGGGCCGACTTCGAGATGATTCATCGCAACGTCTACATCGGCCGCGGGCAAAAGTTGACGCCGGTGACCCGAGCGGTTGCCGCCTGGCTGTGGTCTGGCCGTGCCGCGACACTGGCCGGCCTGTCAGCGGCCGCATTGCACCGCACCGCGTGGATCGACGACTGGTTGCCAGCGGAGCTCAACCGCGCCGGCCGCGACAAGGTAGGCGGCATCGTTCTGCATAGCGACACCCTCGCCGACGACGAAACGTGCATCCGGGACGGGATGACCCTGACCACTCCGGCACGCACGGCGTTCGATCTTGGCAGGCGAAAGGGATTTACCACCGCGGTGATTCGCCTGGACGCACTGATGCACGCAACCGACGTGAAGCCGGCTGATGTCGAGTTGCTGGCCGACCGCCATCGCGGAGCGCGCGGACTGGTGCAGTTACGACGGGTGCTGACCATGGCCGACGGCGGCGCCGAATCACCGTATGAGACGAAAACTCGCCTGACACTCGTCGGTGGCGGATTACCGCGGCCGCAGACGCAGATCGAAGCACTCAACGAATGGGGTGCCGTAGTAGCGCGCATCGACATGGGTTGGGAGGAGTGGAAGGTCGGCGTGGAGTTCGACGGCGCTCACCATTGGACCGACCCGGTGCAGCGAACCCGAGACATCGATCGTCTGGCCGAACTCGAGTCGATGGGCTGGCGGATCGTCCGGGTCAGCGCCGACATGGTGCGTCACCGGCCTTACATAGTCCTAGCGCGCTCCCGTAGCGCCCTGCGCGCCGCGGGCCGCCCGCTCTAAGAGCCGAGCGTGGAGTTGTTGGACCGAAAACACCAGATTTTGCGCCATAAGTCGACGTTCGCCAGCCGGGAACTAGGCGCCGTGGCCGGCGGGCACGCGCTCGCCTTCGACGGGCGGCCCGGGAGGGGTTCCGTCCCCGAAGGGCCTGCCGCCCAAGGCTTCCCGCCCGTGCGGCGAAAGCCAGCCGGCCAGGTCCGGACCCTTGGGCACGATCCGGGTGGGGTTGATGTCGGCGTGCACGATGTAGTAGTGCTGTTTGATCTGGACGAAGTCCACGGTGTCACCGAACCCCGGCGTCTGGAACAGGTCGCGCGCATACGCCCACAACACCGGCATCTCGCTCAGTTTGCTGCGGTTGCATTTGAAGTGCCCGTGATAGACCGGGTCGAAGCGGGCCAGGGTGGTGAACAGTCGCACGTCTGCCTCGGTGATGGTGTCGCCCACCAGGAATCGCTGATCGGCCAGCCGCTCGCTGACCCAATCCAGCGCGGTGAACAACCGGTCGTAGGCCGCCTCGTAGGCCTCCTGCGAGCCGGCGAACCCGCACCGGTACACACCGTTGTTGATTTCGGTGTAGATCCGCTTGCTCACCTCGTCGATTTCGGCGCGCAGGTGCTCCGGGTACAGCTCGGGCGCCCCGTCGCGGTGATAGGCCGACCATTCCGTCGAGAGGTCCAGCGTCATCTGCGCGAAGTCGTTGGTGACGACCGCCCCGGTCGGGACATCGACGATGGCCGGGACCGTGATGCCCTTGGGGTAGTCGGGGAACCGCTTGAAGTAGGCGTCCTGCAGCCGCGGAATCTTGAGCACCGGGTCGACGCCGCCGGGATCGAGATCGAACGTCCAACTGCGCTCGTCGTGGGTGGGACCGCAAAACCCAATGGAGAGAACGCTTTCCAAGCCCAGCAAGCGGCGCACGATGATCGCGCGGTTCGCCCACGGACACGCGCGCGCGACGACCAGCCGGTACCGGCCGGGCTCGACGGGGTAGCCGTCGCGCCCGTCGGCGGTGATGCGGGTGGTGATGTAGTTGGTGTCGCGGGTGAATTCGCCTGCCTGCGCGATATAGGAAGCCATAACTCCCATAGTCGCTCAATAACGAGCGAACGTCAGGCGTCGAGCTCCCGAGCGACGGCCTTGACCACCTCGGAAACCCGGCGGGCGGTCTTGCGGTCCGGGTAGCGGCCCTTGCGCAGTTCGGGCTGCACGGTGCTTTCCAGCAGCGTGATCATGTCCTCGACCATGCCGTGCAGCTCGTCGGGGTTGTGCTTGTGTTCGGCGGGCGCCTCGCGGCGCGTCTTGGTGAGGCTGGGCGGCGGCTCAATCAGCTTGAGGCTCAACGCTTGCGGCCCGCGCCGCCCGGAGGCGATGCCGAACTCCACCCGCTGGCCCGCCTTGAGGCCCTCGACCCCGGCGGGCAACGCCGAGGAGCGGACGTAGACGTCTTCGCCGTCCTCTTGCGACAGGAAGCCGAAACCCTTGTCAGCGTCGTACCACTTAACCTTGCCCGTCGGCACTGGTCTCACCTGCTTGTCTAACGGATCAATAGAAATCGCCAACACAATAAGCGTCCCGCCTGCGCAGGACGCCGTATTAGGAGTCTGATCCTACTCGGATGCCCGGGTAACGAGCACCCCCGTTATCGGTCACTCGGTACGCTTGGTAATACCCGCGGAGGAGATATGCGCCTGATCCTGAACGTCATCTGGTTGATATTCGGCGGCCTGTGGATGGCCGTCGGATACCTGGCTGCGGCGCTGGTCAGCTTCCTGCTCATCATCACCATTCCGTTCGGCTTCGCGTCGCTGCGCATCGCCTCCTACGCACTATGGCCGTTCGGCCGCACGATCGTGGACAAGCCGACCGCGGGGTCCGGCGCGCTGGTCGGCAACGTCATCTGGGTGGTGCTGTTCGGTGTGTGGCTGGCGATCGGCCATCTGGTCAGCGCGGTCGCGATGGCGCTCACGATCGTGGGCATTCCGCTGGCGCTGGCCAACCTCAAACTGATCCCGGTGTCGTTGATGCCGCTGGGCAAGCAGATCGTTCCGGTCAGCTCGCCGGTGCACTACGCCCCGCCGGTGGCCGCATGACGCTGACGACGCTGGGACTGCCCTCGGTACCGAGCCGCGCTGACGGCTCGGCCGTTCCCGCCGATGCTCCTGCCACCGGCCCCCTGGTGGATACCTACGGCCGGATCGCGACCGACCTGCGGGTCTCGCTGACCGACCGCTGCAACCTGCGGTGCAGCTATTGCATGCCGGCCGAGGGCCTGAACTGGCTGCCGGGCGAGCAACTGCTGAGCGCCGACGAGCTGGCCAGGCTGATGCACATCGCGGTCACCCGGCTGGGTGTGACCAGCGTGCGTTTCACCGGCGGCGAACCGCTGCTGGCGCGCCATCTCGACGAGGTGGTCGCCGCGGCCGCCGCGCTGCGGCCCCGCCCCGAGATCTCGCTGACCACCAACGGCGTCGGGCTGGCGCGGCGCGCCGCCGCGCTCGCCGCGGCCGGGCTGAACCGCGTCAACGTCTCGCTGGACAGCGTCGACCGGCGCCATTTCGCGGCCATCACCCGCCGCGACCGGCTCACCGACGTGCTGGCCGGCCTGGCCGCCGCGGGCGACGCCGGCCTGACGCCGGTGAAGGTGAACGCGGTGCTCGACCCCGCCACCGGGCGCGAGGACGTGGTGGGGCTGTTGCGGTTCTGCCTCGAGCACGGTTACCAACTGCGCGTCATCGAGCAGATGCCGCTGGATGCCGGGCACCAGTGGCGGCGGGACGCCGCGCTGAGCGCCGACGACGTGCTGGCGGCCCTGCGCCCGCACTTCCGGCTGCGCCCCGACCCGGCGCCGCGCGGATCGGCCCCCGCCGAGCTGTGGCTGGTCGACACCGGCCCGGGCACCCCGAGCGGGAAATTCGGCGTCATCGCCTCGGTTTCGCACGCCTTCTGTGCGGCCTGCGACCGCACCCGGTTGACGGCCGATGGCCAGGTCCGCAGCTGCCTGTTCGCCGAACAGGAGACCGACCTGCGCGGGCTGCTGCGCGGCGGCGCGTCCGACGACGCGATCGAGGCGGCGTGGCGTACCGCGATGTGGGGCAAGCCCGCCGGACACGGCATCAACGACCCCAACTTCATCCAGCCCGACCGCCCGATGAGCGCGATCGGTGGCTAGCCCGATGGGACGGACGCCTGTCCAAGTAAACGGAATCCAGGTGACGGTGCGCTACTTCGCGGCCGCCCGCGCGGCCGCCGATGCCGAGTCGGAGACGGTGGTGCTGCGCCCAGGCACCACGGTCGGTGAACTGGTCGAGCGGCTAGCCGCGCGGGGGTCCCGCCTGGCCACGGTGTTGACCCGATGCTCATACCTGCGCGACGGGATCGCCGTGCGCGACGAGACCGTGGCGTTGCAATCCGGTGACACAATCGATGTTCTGCCGCCCTTTTCTGGCGGCTGAAACTGTGAGTTATCTCACGTAACGGATTCATAACGGCGCGGTCACGCTGCGATATCGCCCCTAATGACCTGCGCAAACACCTTGTCTTCCTGCGGTTTTCGCAGATGGCCGAGAAGGAAACGCCAGGTATCGCAAGACGTGACGAGACCTACAGAAACCGTTACCGTCTCCGAAGGCTCGCCAGCCATCCCCGATTGGCGACCTCCCCTCCCTATCGCGCCGAGCTCCATCCAATAGGCGGGGGCCACCGAACCACATGGATGGAGACGGGGGACCCACCGGTCCACCGTGATCGGACTGGGGCCGTTCGCGGCTCCTAGGGGTGAAGCCGGCGTCGTCGCTTGACGACAACGTCGGCCGGGTGGCCTCTCCAACCCGAACCCGACAGCTGACCTCGCAGGCGCGTGACGAGAGAGGAATACCCCGGCGCGTATGAGTGGACGTCACCGTAAGCCCAGCAGTTCAAACATCAGCGTCGCCAAGATCGCCTTCACCGGTGCGGTTCTTGGTGGCGGCAGCATCGCCCTCGCCGGCCAGGCGGCCGCAGCCACCGACGGTGAATGGGATCAGGTAGCCCGTTGTGAGTCCGGCGGCAACTGGGGCATCAACACCGGCAACGGCTATCACGGCGGCGTGCAGTTCAGCTCAAGCACGTGGGCCTCGCACGGCGGCGGCCAGTACGCCCCGTCGGCCGAACTCGCCACCAAGGAACAGCAGATCGCCGTCGCCGAGCGGGTTCTGGCCACCCAGGGCCGTGGCGCCTGGCCCGTGTGCGGCGGACCCCTGTCGGGTCCCACGCAGCGCGACGTGCCTGCGCCGGCCGGCCTGGACGCGCCCGGCCTCAACGGCGCCCCCGCGCCGCTGGCCCCGCCCGCTGACGCGCCAGCCACCGGATCGGCGCGCTGCGCATCGGAGAGGCCGCGCTGGTGGCGGCCGTGGCCGCCGATCATCGGCAGGCCGCGTTCGCCACCTGCGCGCATCTGGTGGACACCATCAAGGCACGGCTTCCGGTGTGGAAGCACCAATTTTTCGCCGACGGAACCGAGGAGTGGGTCGGCTCGGCCTGACATCCCTGCGCCATGCCCGACACGCCCCGAAGAGGAGGGTTTTCGGGGCGTGCGGGGAGTGTGGCGGCGTTAGGCGCTAGGCGACGGCTGAGCGAGAGCGTCCAGCGCGTCGTTTCCTTGAACGTCTTGCGACCGGATCGCGTCCCACAGCTGCTGGGTGTAGCCGGCGTCCTCGACGTGTTGCGGCATGCCGGCCGGTACGAAGCCGTGGAAGTCCGTGTCCACCAGATGCGCGCAGGTGGCGAACGCGGCCTGCCGATGATCGGCGGCCACGGCCGCCACCAGCGCGGCCTCTCCGATGCGCAGCGCGCCGATCCGGTGGCTGGCGGCCACGGCACGCACGCCGCTGGATTGCCCGGCCACGTCGGCCACCACGTCGGCGATGACCTGGTCGGCCGACGGGTGCGCTGAGTATTCGAGTCGCACCACCCGCCGTCCGCCGTCGTGGTCGCGGATCACGCCGACGAACCCGACGATGGCGCCGGCGGATTGATGCCCCACCAACTCTTCGTGCTCGGCCAGCGAAATCGGGTGCTCAGTCATGGCAGCGCGCACGACGAGCGTCATCGCTGGTGATCTTTACCGGCGAGTTGGTCGAGCGCGTGATCCAGCACATCGGCGAGCACGCCCAGGCCGTCGCGCACGCCGCCGGGCGAACCCGGCAGGTTGACGATCAGGGTCTGACCGGCGACGCCGCACACGCCGCGCGACAGCACCGACGTCGGCACCTTGGGCAGGCCCGACTGGCGGATCACTTCGGCCAGGCCCGGGATCAGGTAGTCGACGACGGCCACGGTCTGGTCCGGTGTGCTGTCGCTGGGTGAGATGCCGGTGCCACCGGAGGTGATGATGACGTCGACCTCAGCGTCGATCGCCGTGCGCAGTGCGTCGCCGACCGGCGGCCCGTCGGCGACGACTTCGGGCTGCGCGGCCGAAAAGCCCCGCTCTGCCAGCCATTCGGCGATGATCGGGCCGCATCGGTCGTCGTACACTCCCGACGAGGCGCGGGTCGAGGCGATGATGACGCGGGCTGAACGGGTGCTCATGGGCGCGCCCACCTTCCGGTTTTGCCGCCTTCCTTGCGCAGCACTCGAATGTCGTCGATCCGTGCGGCCGGGTCCACCGCCTTGATCATGTCGTAGAGCGTCAGGCCCGCGACGCTGACGGCCGTGAGCGCTTCCATCTCTACCCCCGTGCGGTCGGTGCTTCGCACCGTTGCGTTGATCTCGATCTCAGACTCGCCGACCGTGAAGTCGATGTCGACCCCCGTGAGGGCGAGCTGATGACACAGCGGGACGAGGTCGCTGGTGCGCTTGGCGGCCTGGATGCCGGCCACCCGGGCGGTGGCCAGCGCATCGCCCTTGGGCAGGCCGCCGGTCGAGATCAGCGCCACCACGTGCGCCGAGGTGCGCAGGACGCCCGCGGCGACCGCGGTCCGCTTGGTGGCCACCTTCTCGCTGACGTCGACCATGTGCGCCGCGCCGTGGTCGTCCAGATGTGACAGCGCGCCCGAGCCGGGCTCATTCGACGCCCAGTTCGCCGAGGCTTGGGAGGCCTCAGAGGCCCTGGCCATCTGGCGACCTACCGATTGACGACGGTGACCGGGTGCAGGTAGGGCAGATCGGTGGAGGGCAGCGGAAACACCAGCTCGCCGAAGGGGGACAGCGCACCCGTGCGATCGGTCACGAGTTCACTGACCGCGTGGTCGTCGGGGTCCGTCGTCGGCCAGCCGTTGTCGACGTACTTGGTCTTGCGGGCTTTGCCCTCAGCAGTGTCAGCCACGAGGTCCATTCTTACAGGTGGCCGAACCGCATGTGGCGCAAGACCGGAGTTCGAGACGCGTTGCCGTGCGCGCCGGTGTTCACCACGCTGGTGAGTCGCCGGGTTGTCGAGGTCTGCTGGGTGGCCGCGACCTGCTTTACGCTGGTCAGCAATGACCGACAACACCCCGGATATCCCGCTGGGGTCGTGGCTGGCCGAGTTATCCGATGAGCAGCTGATCCGACTGTTGGAATTGCGGCCGGACCTCGCCCAGCCTCCACCCGGCAGCATCGCCGCGCTGGCCGCCCGCGCCCAGGCCCGCCAGTCGATCAAGGCCGGCACCGACGACCTGGACTTTTTGCGGCTGACCGTGCTCGACGCGTTGCTGGTGCTGCAGGCCGACGCCGAGCCGGTGCCCACGCCCAAGCTGCTGGCGCTGATCGGTGACCGCGCCCCCGAGACCGACGTGCTGGATGCCGTCGACGACCTGCGGCAACGCGCCCTGGTGTGGGGCGAGGCCGCGCTGCGGGTGGCCGCCGACGCCGCGACGGGCATGCCGTGGCATCCGGGCCAGGTCATCCTCGAGGACACCTCGCGCAGCGCCGAACAGATCGCCGCCCTGATCGACGACCTCACCGAGGCACAACTCGACGTGCTGGAGAGACTTCTCGAAGGGTCGCCGATGGGACGCACGCGCGACGCCGCGCCCGGCGCGGCCACCGACCGGCCGGTGCCCCAGCTGCTGGCCATGGGCCTGCTGCGGCGCATCGATGCCGAGACGGTGATCTTGCCCCGCCACGTCGGGCAGGTGCTGCGCGGCGAGCAGCCCGGTCCCATGCAACTGACCGCCCCCGACCCGGTGGTGTCGACCACCACGCCCGACGACGCCGACGCCGCGGCGGCCGGGGCCGTCATCGACTTGCTGCGCGAGGTCGACGTCCTGCTCGAAACCCTCTCCGCCGCGCCGGTTTCCGAGCTGCGCAGCGGCGGCCTGGGAATCCGCGAGGTCAAACGGCTGAGCAAGGTGACCGGCATCGACGAGCAGCGGCTGGGTTTGCTCCTCGAAGTCACGGCCGCGGCCGGATTGATCGCCAGCGGCATGCCCGACCCCGAACCGGTTACCGGCGAGGCGCCGTACTGGGCGCCGACGATCGTCACCGACCGCTACGCCGCGATGTCGGTAGCCGAGCGCTGGCAGCTGTTGGCCGGCAGCTGGCTGGATCTGCCCGGGCGGCCGGCGCTGATCGGCAGCCGCGGCCCCGACGCCAAGCCCTACGGGGCCCTGACCGACGGCCTGTACTCCACGGCCGCGCCGCTGGACCGCCGGCTGTTGCTGGGCATGCTGTCCGAGCTGCCCCCCGGCGCCGGCGTCGACGCGGCGGCGGCGTCGGCGGCGCTGATCTGGCGGCGTCCGCGCTGGGCGAAACGGTTGCAGCCCGGGCCAGTCGGGGACCTGCTCGCCGAGAGCAACGCCCTGGGCCTGGTGGGCCGCGGCGCCATCAGCACGCCCGGCCGCGCGCTGCTGGACGACGACGGCGATCCGCAGGTCGCCATCGAGGCGATGAACCGGGCGTTACCCAAACCGGTCGATCACTTCCTGGTGCAAGCGGATCTGACCGTGGTGGTGCCCGGGCCGCTGGAACGCGACCTGGCCGAGCAACTCGCCGTCGTGGCGACCGTCGAATCCGCCGGCACCGCGATGGTCTACCGCGTCAGCGAGCAGTCGATCCGGCACGCGCTCGATGTCGGCAAGACGCGCGACTGGATGCATTCGCTGTTCGCCAAGCATTCCAAAACGCCGGTGCCTCAAGGCCTCACCTACTTGATCGATGACGTGGCGCGCCGGCACGGGCAACTGCGGATCGGCATGGCCGCGTCGTTCGTGCGCTGCGAGGACCCCGCGCTGCTGGCCCAGGCCGTGGCCGCGCCGGCGACCGAAGAGGTGCAGCTGCGGGCCCTGGCGCCGACGGTCGCGGTGTCGCCCGCGCCGATCGGCGAGGTCCTCACCGCGTTACGCGCCGCGGGGTTCGCCCCGGCGGCCGAGGATTCCTCCGGCGCCATCGTCGACGTCCGTCCCCGCGGCGCCCGGGTGTCCACCCCGCAGCAGCGCCGGCCCTACCGTCCGGCCCGGCGCCCCAACACCGAAAGCCTCAACGCGGTGGTGGCGGTGCTGCGCAAGGTGACCGCCGCACCGTTCGGCAACATCCGCGTCGACCCGGCGGTCACCATGACGCAGTTACAGCGCGCCGCCAGGGAACAAGACACCCTGGTGATCGGTTATCTGGATGCGGCGGGGGTGGCCACCCAGCGCGTCGTGTCGCCCATCACCATCAAGGGTGGCCAGCTGGTGGCGTTCGACTCCGCGTCCGGTCGGCTGCGTGACTTCGCCATCCACCGCATCACCTCGGTGGTGTCGGCCACCGGCCGATAATGGTGAGCATGCCCGCCGACGTCAAACAGATCGAAAGGAGTGGCGCTGACTATGTCTGACGGACCGTTGATCGTGCAGTCCGACAAGACGGTGCTGCTCGAGGTGGATCACGAGCAGGCCGGCGCGGCGCGCGCCGCCATCGCGCCCTTCGCCGAGCTGGAGCGCGCACCCGAACACGTCCACACCTACCGCATCACGCCGCTGGCGCTGTGGAACGCCCGCGCCGCCGGCCACGACGCCGAGCAGGTGGTCGACGCCCTGGTCAGCTTCTCGCGCTACGCGGTGCCCCAACCGCTGCTGGTCGACATCGTCGACACGATGGCCCGCTACGGCCGCCTGCAGCTGGTGAAGAACCCCGCGCACGGTTTGACGCTGGTGAGTCTGGATCGCGCGGTGCTCGAAGAGGTGCTGCGCAACAAGAAGATTGCCCCGATGCTCGGCGCCCGGATCGATGACGACACCGTCATCGTGCACCCCAGCGAGCGCGGTCGGGTCAAGCAGATGCTGCTCAAGATCGGTTGGCCCGCCGAGGATCTCGCGGGCTACGTCGACGGCGAAGCGCACCCGATCAGCCTGGCCGAGGACGGCTGGCAGCTGCGCGACTACCAGCAGATGGCCACCGACTCCTTCTGGTCCGGCGGATCGGGCGTGGTGGTGCTACCCTGCGGCGCCGGCAAGACCCTGGTGGGCGCGGCCGCCATGGCGAAAGCCGGTGCGACGACGCTGATTCTGGTCACCAACATCGTCGCGGCGCGGCAATGGAAACGCGAGCTGATCGCCCGCACGTCGCTCACCGAGGACGAGATCGGCGAGTACTCCGGCGAGCGCAAGGAGATCCGGCCGGTCACCATCTCGACGTATCAGATGATCACTCGCCGCACCAAGGGCGAGTACCGGCACCTCGAGCTCTTCGACAGCCGCGACTGGGGGCTGATCATCTACGACGAGGTCCACCTGCTGCCGGCGCCGGTGTTCCGGATGACCGCCGATCTGCAGTCCAAGCGGCGCCTCGGCTTGACCGCCACGCTGGTCCGCGAGGACGGCCGCGAGGGCGACGTGTTCTCCCTGATCGGCCCGAAACGCTACGACGCGCCGTGGAAGGACATCGAGGCGCAGGGGTGGATCGCGCCCGCCGAGTGCGTCGAGGTGCGGGTCACCATGACCGATAACGAGCGGATGCTCTACGCGACCGCCGAACCCGAAGAGCGGTACAAGCTGTGCTCGACCGTGCACACGAAAATCGCTGTGGTCAAATCGATTTTGGCAAAGCATCCCGGCGAGCAGACCCTGGTGATCGGCGCCTACCTCGATCAGCTCGACGAACTCGGCGCGGAGCTCAACGCCCCGGTGATCCAGGGGTCCACCCGCACCAAGGAACGCGAAGAGCTGTTCGACGCCTTCCGCCGCGGCGAGTTGTCCACCCTGGTGGTGTCCAAAGTCGCCAACTTCTCCATCGACCTGCCGGAAGCGTCTGTGGCAGTGCAGGTTTCGGGTACGTTCGGCTCACGCCAGGAGGAGGCGCAGCGGCTGGGCCGGCTGCTGCGGCCCAAGTCCGACGGCGGGGGCGCGATCTTCTATTCGGTGGTGGCGCGCGACAGCCTGGATGCCGAGTACGCTGCGCACCGCCAGCGCTTCCTGGCCGAGCAGGGTTACGGCTACATCATCCGCGACGCGGACGACCTGTTGGGCCCCGCGATCTAGGTTGTTGCTCATCGCCGCTCAGCGCGGCGGCCGCGATATCACTCGGTGCGCCGTGATCAACGAAATCTATTCCGGCGCTTCGGCTCTCTTCGAGACGGCCAACCCGCCAAGGGTCACGAGAGCAGCGCCGACTCCACCGACGTAGGCCTTGGCCATATCACGGCCGGACACGCCAGGGCATTCCGGCAGCGAGGCTAGCCACGCGACGGCGTCATCGCGTTCGTCGTTGTGGTACACCCGAAGCGGGCACGGCATCCAGCTGCCGATGGCGCGGCTTGTTGTCCGAACCCAGCCGCTGTCGCTCACGACAGCGCACCCGTCAAGCAACCGCAGATAGCCCGTTCCGAGGCGCGCGTCCGCCCACAGCGCTCCCCCCGTAATGCGCTGGAATCCCGGGGCGAATTCGTACAGCAGCCGCAATCGGCCCCCTGTGCGTCCTGCCTGTTCGACCATCGGCGCGAAGATCCGCGCGTAATCCGCTGACGTCAGAGTCCCGGTGGCTTCGAGCGCACGAATGCCCGCGGGCATGTCCGCAAGTTCCCTTAGCACAGCAACTCCTCACCGGGGGCCGACGGGCGATCACGCTCACGATCACCCCCAATTAATACCCTAGTGCAACTATTGCATAGTGCTATAGTAATCCCATCCGTCACCGTGGAGGTGGGCATATGAAGATCGCCATCGTCGGCGCCGGCATCGCCGGCCCCACGCTTGCGTACTGGCTCTCCCGGTATGGCCACGAACCAACCTTGATCGAGAAGGCGCCACAACTCCGCACCGGCGGCTACGTCGTGGACTTTTGGGGTGGCGGGTATGCCGTTGCCGAACGCATGGGCCTCACCACCGAGCTGCATGACACGGGATACGCGGTGCGCGAGGTGCGGCTCGTGGACCGGAATTCGAGACGCGTGGGCGGCTTTTCGGCCGAATTGTTCGGGCGCAACGTCGATGGCCGGCTCGTCACCGTGCCCCGCGGCGATCTGTCAGCCATGATCTATCGCGCCATCGACAACCGGGCTGAAACTCTGTATGGTGAAACCGTTTCGGCCGTCGAGCACGGCGGTACCGGCGTGCGAGTCACACTCGAGAGCGGCGGGTCACGGCAATTCGACCTGCTCATCGGTGCGGGTGGAATTCATTGTCCCGTGCGGGACTTGATGTTCGGCCCACAATCGAGATTTGAGACGGATCTCGGTTACCGAGTCGCGGCGTTCGAGGCCGAGGCCTATCAGCCGCGTGATGAACTCGTGTACCTCGCCTACACCCTGCCGGGACGCATGATCGCCCGATTCGCAATGCGGGACGAGAAGACCATGTTTCTTTTCGTTTTCACCGCTGATCACATGAGCGGTCCGGATCCGCAAGATGTGTCACAGGCCAAGACGATCCTGCACGAGGTCTTCGGCGACGCGGGTTGGGAATGCCCGGAGATCCTGCGCCAACTCGACGGGGCCTCCGATGTCTACTTCGATCGCACCAGCCAGATCGTCATGGACCACTGGTCGGACGGGCGAGTAGCGCTCATCGGTGACGCGGCGGCCGCGGTCTCGCTGCTGGCGGGCGAGGGAACGGGCCTGGCAATGGTGCAGGCCTACACATTGGCGGGCGAACTCAACCGCGCGGGAGCCGATCACCAGGATGCGTTTCATAGCTACGAGCGTCAGCTCCGTCCGATCGTCGAGGCCAGGCAGCGGTCGGCGCGCACATTCGCCACGATGTTCGCGCCAAAGACGTCGCTGGGTCTGTGGACCCGCAATCAGGCGTCCAAACTGCTGAACGTTCCGCGGCTGGCCGACCGGGTCGTTCGGAGTGAATTCCGTGACGACATCGCGTTACCCGAATATGCCCTATAAGCCGGACGATCGGACCTGAAAAGGGTTTGGGCTCAGGCGGTTCAGCGCGACAGGATGGTCGCCGAGGCGGTGCCGGGTGCGCCGTACACCTGGGCCAGGCCGACGCGCGGGTTGCCGGGCACCTGGCGCTCGCCCGCCTCGCCGCGCAACTGCCGCACCAGTTCATGCATCTGCCGCAGGCCCGACGCGCCGATCGGCTCGCCGTTGGCGATCAGCCCGCCGTCGGTGTTGACCGGCATCGAGCCGTGGATCTCGGTGGCGCCGTCGGCCAGCAGCTTCTCCTGTTCGCCGTCGGCGCACAGACCGGTCTCGGCCATGTGGATCACCTCGGCGCCGGCGTCGGTGTCCTGCAACTGCGCGACGTCGACGTCCTCCGGGCCGATGCCGGCCGCCTCGTAGGCGGCCTTGGCGGCATAGACCGTCGGCGACGCGTCCTCGTCCAGCGGCGCCGACGTCGCGTGCACCTCGTAGGCGCCGAAGCGCCGGGTCCGAATCTCACAGGCGCGCACATAGACTGGCTTGTCGGTGAACTTCTCGGCCATGTCGGCGCGGCACATGATGACCGCGGCCGCGCCCTCGTCGGGAGCGCAGAACATGTACTGCGTCAGCGGGTAGTTCAGCGCCGGCGAGGCGAGGATTTCCTCGACCGAAATCTCCTTGCGCCGGAACGCATTCGGGTTCAGCGCACCATTGCGGAAGTTCTTGTTGGCCACCCGCGCCAGCGTCTCCTGCGAGATGTTGTGGTCGTGGATGTACTTGTTGGCCTTCATCCCGAAGAACTTGGTGGTGACGAACTGGCCGTTGTTGGCGTACCACTGGGGCAGCGCCAGCTTGGCGGGGTCGTCCGTGAAGGCGCCGCGCGGGTGCTTGTCGAGCCCGATGGCGATGCCGATGTCGTACTTGCCCAGCCGGATCGTGTCGGCGGTCTGCTGAATGGCGCTGGCCGCGGTGGCGCAGGCGTTGAACACGTTGGTGAACGTGATGCCGGTCAGCCCGACCAGTCGGGTCACCGCGTCGGGATTGGAGACTTCGTAGCTGCCGCCGAAGCCGAACTGGATGTCCTTCCAGTCCACGCCGGCGTCTTTGAGGGCGAGCTGCACGGCCTCGGCGCCCATCTGCATCGCGGTCTTGTCGAACCTGCCGAACGGGTGCAGGCCCACGCCGATGATGGCGACATCGTTGGTCATCTCAGACTCCTCTGGATTCGACGGTGGCGACCCGCTTCGCCCGGCTGCGCCGCGCTCACGATCGCCACGGGCGGACGGTGGCGACCCGTTTCGCCCGGCTGCGCCGCGCTCACGATCGCCACGGGCGGACGGTGGCGACCCGCTTCGCCCGGCTGCGCCGCGCTCACGATCACCACTTAGACCGGCTGGAAGGCGAACGTGATGATTTCGGCGCCCTCGTCGTCGGTGGCGAACGGCACCATGGTCAGTTCGACCTCCTGGCCGAACTGCAGCTTGGCCGGGTCGTTCTCGGTGAGCCGCCCTTCGACGCGGATGACGTCGCCGAGCTGAACCAACCCGACGCCGAACGGCACGAAGTCCTTGCCCGTCGGGCCGACATAGGGGGCGCCGGGCGGGAAGCCCTGGGTGGTCCACGCCACCAGCGTTCCGCGTCGGGGCAACAGCACCTCGGACATCTCGCCGGCGCTGCAGCGCGGGCACCACTGCTGCACCGGGAAGGTGGTCGCCTCGCAGCTGCCGCATCGGCTGCCGATCAGCTGTGGGCTCTCATCGGGCCAGGTAGAGATCTCAGGCGCAAGTGCCTTCTGCATCGAGGGATCCTCCACAATCCGCCAACAGAACATTGCTCACTGAACCGTATAACAGCTTTCCGAAAAGTGGAAACCGCATTCTCATCCGTGTGCGGGCGCCCGCGCCAGGGGCGGGCGGGCGCAGCGATATGTTGGGCGCATGACGGTCACGGTGATACTGGAGCTCAGGTTCAAGCCCGACGAGGTCGCCGCGGGGCGCGAGCTGATGGGCCGGGCGCTGCAGGACACCCGGGCGTTCGACGGGAACGTGCGCACGGACGTTCTTGTCGACGAGGACGACGAAGCGCACTGGCTCATCTACGAGATCTGGGAGACCGTCGAGCACGACGAGGCCTACCGCGCCTTTCGCGCCGGCGAAGGCAAGCTGACGCAGCTTCCCCCGCTGCTGGCCGCGCCGCCGGCCAAGACCAGGTACCTCACCAGCGACGTCTAGCGCTAGCCACGCCACCGGCTCACCCGGCCCGCCATGGCCGCGAACAGCGGGTCGGGCAGCAATAGAAGCGCCCGATTTCGGGCGCTCTCCAGGACGGCGCTGCCCGGCGCGGTGAATCGGGAGCCCGCCTTGGACGCGCCGTACACAGCGAGCATGCGCAGCCATCGCCGAGACAGCCCGGGCACGCCGTGGCGGGCCAGCGTTATCGCATCTTCCATGGCCAGCGCTGCCCCCTGGCCGAAGGTCGGCCGCATGCAGTGCGCGGCGTCACCGATCAGCACGACGTTGCCGCGGGCGAGTCGACGGGGTGGTCGCGCTTCGAAGATTTCCGGAGTGATCATCTCGCCGGCCGTCGCGGCGTCGATCAGGGCCGGCAAGGGGTCCGGCCAGTCGCGAAACGACCGCAAGTCCGGGTGCCGGCTCCGGCTGCCGCCGTAGACGTAGGTGCGGCCGTCGACCAATGGCAAGATGCCGAAATCGGCTGTGCGGCCCCAAATCGGACCGAAACCAGTAGCGAGCTCACGGTCGGCTATCCAGGCCCAGCCGGTGACGCCGGTCGAGCGCGGCGACGGCGCGTCCGCAAACAGCAGCTTCCTCGTGACGCTGCGCAGCCCGTCCGCGCCGATCACCAGATCGAACCGGTCCGCCTTGCCGTCGACGACAACCGAGCCATCGGCAGCGACCGCGGTGACGTTGGCCGCATACCGCACATAGTGCGAGGGCAGCGCGGCCGCCAACCAGGCAATCAACGCGGCGCGCGGCACGGTCGCGAACTCATCGCCTCCGGCGAGCTGCGCCAGGGTGCGTCTGACCAAGACCCGCCCGTCGCGGGCGCGTACGGTGGCCGCCGTCCGGGACCACGGGTCGGTCACCACGTGGTGGCGCACACCCAGAATCGACAAGCACGCCAACGCGTTTGGGGCGAGCGCGATGGCTCCGCCCATCGCGGAGGGACCGGGCGTCTTCTCGAACACGGTGACGTCGTGGCCGTCCTGCCGGAGCGCGATGGCAGCCGCCAAACCCGCGAATCCTCCGCCGACGATCCCTACCCTCATGCACACACCATCGCCGTACTCAATCGCCGAAGCACCGGGGCCTTGCTAGCTCAGCGCCGGCATGACCTCCCGTTCGAACAGCTCGATGCCCGATCGGTCGTAGGCCGCCTCGGGGAAGTAGCAGATCGCGTACTCGCAACCGAGGTCGCGGATCTTGGTGAGCCGCTCGATGACCTGTTCCGGTGTGCCCGTTGCCGAGTCGGGGCCGCTGGTCCCGGCGATCATCGCGTCCGCCGCAGCCTCACCGACGTAGCCGGCCAGGCGGTCGCGCACCCGCTGCAGCCGGTCTTTGACGTCGGCCTCCGAGGTGCCCACGATGGCGTTGACGTTGACCGACCGCACGATGGCGTCGAAGTCGGTGCCCACGTTGCGGCAGTGCTCGGCCAGCACGTCGGACTTGTGCGCGAACGCTTCCGGCTCGGGAGTGAAGTTGGTGTACTGCGCGTATTGGGCGGCGATCCGCAGCGTCACCTTCTCACCGCCACCGGCGATCCACAACGGAATGCCGTTGCCCTGCAGGGGCTTAGGCGCGACGATCGCGCCGTCGACCTGGTAGTGCTTGCCGTCGAAGCTGACCTTGCCGTCGCGCCAGGCATCGCGCATGATCTGCACGCCCTCATCCAGGCGACCCAATCGCACACCCGCCGAGGGGAATCCGTATCCGTAGGCGCGCCATTCGTGTTCGTACCAGCCGCCGCCGATACCCATCTGGATGCGGCCACCGGAGATGATGTCGGCCGTCGCGGCGACCACCTCGCGGATCAAGCTCGGCCAGATGTGCACGGCGATGAGCTACCGCAACCCCGTCTACCTGGCCA
>NZ_LZMG01000364.1:0-6814 GCF_001673615.1 Mycobacterium sp. 1245499.0 | reverse complement strand
CGCCGTCGCGGCCCAGCCACTTGCCCATGGCCGCCAATCCCGTGGACAGCGACTCGTACTGCGGTTCGAACGACTCGCCGTCCACCCTGGGCACCAGCACCAGGGTGTCGCCGTCCTGGACGCCCAGCTCGTCGAGGCTTTTGTTGATGTCGAGCCGAACGCCGTTGATCTTGTGCAGTTCGTAGCTGCCCGCCGGCAATGCGATGCCGTCAAAGCCTTTGCGCTTCAGGTCGGCGTCGAACAGCTCGACCATTCCCTCGAAGAATCCCTCCATCGGAATTCCGGCGGGAAACACCTGGGAACACAGATGCTTTTCGTAAGAAATGTTGACCGCACAACGCGCCGGGAAAGCGACCTTATGCGGCGCTGTCACAGCACCGACCGCTCGGCGTCAGGAATGTATTTGTCCGCCAGCCCTGCGGTGATTTCGAAGAGACGCAATCGCGTTTTCTTCTTGAGCTCGTGAACGGTATCGATGATGCCACCTTTGGCGAGGTGGGGATCAAACGGCAGCACTTCGACCGTCGCACCGACCTTGGTGAAACGCTCGGTCAAGTACGCCAACGCGTCCTTGTCGGTGATCTGGTCGGTGTGGTTCACAATTACGGTGCTGCGCGAAACCAACTCGTGGTAGCCCTGCGACCGCAGGTAGTCCACCGCCCGCAGCACCGGGCGTGACCGGTCCGCGGTGATGCCGGAGACGAACACGAGCGTGTCGGTGTTCTCCAATACCGGCTTCATCACCTCGTGTTCGAGGTCGGGGGAGGTGTCGACGATCATCACGGTGTGGGTACGCCGCAGGCGCGACAGCACCCCGGAGAACATCGCGGGCACCAGCGGCCTGGGCTGGTCGGAGGTCCGGTTGCCGGCCAGGACGTCAAGTCCAATGACGTTCTGGCCCAGATGTTCTCGGATATCCGCGTAACCCTGGACATCGGTGTCGTTGATGATCGCGGTGTAATCGCCGGGCGGGGATTCGTCGATGCGGTCGGCCAGCGTTCCGAAGCCCGGGACGGCGTCGATCGCAATCACGTTCTGCGGCCGGCATTCCCGGAACACACCCCCGAGGCAGGCGACGAGCGTGGTGACGCCCACGCCGCCCTTGCCGGAGACGACCGTGATGACGTATTGCCGTCGAATATGCCGCCGGATGCGATTCTGCAAATCCCGGTAGTGCCGTTCCCGGGGGGACTCGCCGGGATTTATTTTATGAAAAGAGATGGTGTAAATGAATTTCCGCCAGCCTGACCCTGGTGGAATTTTCCGCGGCGCGGCCAGATCGGTAATACGCATGGTGTCCGATACCGAATCCGGGAAGTTGCTGGCCCCTGACGGATCCCCCCGTCTGAGCGCTCCTTCGTCCGACATATTCGGGTCATTCCAAGGGCTCGTCACGACGAGATGCTAACACGGTTGGCGATACCGCGTTTACTCGTTCAGAAACCTTTCAAGCACGACAGACGTTGCTATTCCAAGGCTTTGGTTATCTAAGTTACTTTCGGCAGTTCGCTTGCGGCGCACCGTCACACCACTCGTCGATACGAGTGCCACTCGTCGCCCGCGGGCAATCGGCGGATGAGCCGTTGAATCGCGCCGCCGATGTCGGTGCGCGACCCGGGCGAAAGAATCTGGTACTGACGCTGCCCCGAGGTCACGCTCTCGATGCAGATCCGGCCGGCGGGAGTGTCGACGATGGACACCGTCGCATCCCCGACGGCGATCCGTGCCAATTCGTCGGGCCCCACCCCGGCCTGCAGGCCGACGATGTTGGCGTGCGCGGACCGCGCGGGATCGGCGGCCGTCAGCACCATCTGCAACTGGTCGGCGTCTAGGCGTTGTTCCAGCAGGAACGATCGCAGGCTGGCGGTGTCGCGCACCGAGCTCAGTAGCTGCTCGGTGTCCAGGGTGACCGGGCGCAGCGGCGCCGCCTCGGCCACGCCGCACAGCCGCTCGATTTGACCCACCACCAGGTCCCTGGCCGATGCCTCGTTGTTGGCCGTGCCGGCGGGATACAACCGCACCATGTCGGCGTGCCGTTCCAGGACCACCCACCACGTCGCGAAACGGCAGATCGATGCCCGCGTCGGCTCGCGGCCTGGGACCCCGATCATTACCAGCAGCCCCAGGTCGCGCCGCAGCAGGACCGTCAGCCACTCCCGGATCATCGGGTCGACCTCGCCGGCCTCATCGAGCGCGCCGGCGGCCATCAGCTCCGCGGCCGCGGGGTGGCTGCGGGCGCGCTCGGGGGTGTCCAGACGCGGCAACATGGGCCGCAGGCCCAGCTCAGGGCAGGTTTGCTCCACCCCGGTGATCGCCTGCAAGACCCATAAGCCGTCGACCGTCGTGGTCAGCATGTCGCCTTACCTCACTCAGTGGGACGCCCGACCGGTGGATAAGAGACCCAAAAGGTGGGGCACATACGCCCGGCGCATCTGCCCCACCCTTGTTTGTCTCTGTGTGGTTGTGCGGACTCAGAACAGCCCGGCGATGTGCTGGTCGGTGCTGAGCGCGTTGTCCAGCACGTGGGAGGTCGTCACCCCGTGCTGGCGGATGGTGTCGATGAGCCCCTGCAGCCCGGACAGCATCTGGGCCTGGGCCTCGAAGAAGCCCGATGCGCCGTGGCCGGCGAAGAATTCCTGCAGGGCGTGCGTGCGGTTGGAGGTGTCGTCGAAAATCGACTGCAACTGGCCGGCGCGGGAGGCGACGTCGGTGGCGAAGTCGGCTACGGCTCCCGGGTTATAAGTGATCGGGTCGGACATGGTGGATTTCCTTTCAAAAGACCATTAATGAAATGACGAATGACTGGGTGATCAGGAGCCGTGGCCGCCGAATAGCGCGCTAAAGGCGTGCGAGGAATCCGCCTCGTGGCCTTCCATCAGCGCCGCCGCCTTCGTCAGGCCCTCGGCCAGACGCGTGCCGCCGGTCAACACTTTATTCAAGTCGTTTTGAACCTCGATGGCCGTCGCATGCGACGCCGTCACAGCAGAGCCAGACCAGGTGGATGGGTTCATCACGTTTTCTTGATTGGCGACGTATCCCTGGCCAATCCCGATCGCGTGCTCCATGTTGGCTTGGATAGCGTTGGAAGCATCGCGAAGCATTTGCGGTGTCACTTTGATTGTCACGGAATTCTCCTTCTCCGGTGGGCCGCCCCCCGTGAGGGCATGAAGCGAAGTGTATGGCGGCTATTTGGACCTGTCGATTCACCTTTCACCAGGGGGTTGGCTTCACACTCGAGCGTCGACGACCCGCACGGTCGCGGGCTGGTCGGCCTTGTCACGGGAGCCGCGGTCGCCTCCCGCCCCGTGCCCCACGGGCATACCGCCCATCGGAGCACCACCCATCGTCGTGGTCTGCGGTCGCAGGGCCTCGGCGCCTAGCGCCCCGGCCGGTCGCAGTCCCACCGGCCGGCCACCGGTGGCGGGCTCGAAGGCGCTGACCGGACGGGTGAAACTCGTTGCGGGCACGCCCGCACCGCCCACGGATGCGCCCCCGCCGACGCCGGCCTCCGCCGCGGAGAGCCCGGTGGTGGCCGAGACCGTTGAGACGGCCGGGGTCGCCCCGCCCATGCCCAGGGCACCCGGATTGGAGAACATGCCCATCAGCGGCTGCATCATCTGCATCGGCGCCTGCATCATCTGCATGGGGGCCTGCATCACCTGCGGGACCGCTCCCATCAGCTGCTGCGCCGGCTGCATCAACGAGGTGGCCTGACTCATGAAGTCCTGGCCACCCGAGGCCGCCCGGCCGGCTCCCTGCGTGCCGGTCTGCGCGCTCTGCATGGCGGCGCGCATGCCGTCACCGGCCCCTTGTTCCGCCGCGGACTCGCCGATCGCCGCGGCGGCCTGCGCGGGCGCGGCCGGTGATGCGCCCATGGTGGCGACCGGCGGCGGAATGGTCAGGCTTTGCGACAGGGCCGTCAGGATCGTTCCGTAGCTGGCTCCGACGGCGGAGTTGTTCGGCCACATCGACCCGAAATATTCGAGCTCCAGCGACGTGATGCGCGGGGTCAGTGCGCCAAGCACCAGCGGGTTGATGCCGTAGTCGGTCGCGGTCTCGGTGCGGTTCTCGATGCACTCGGGCGCGGGACGCATTGATCCATAAGCCATTTGATATGCCGAGACCGCGGTCGAGACCACCGCCGGTTTGACGTCGACCCAGCCGGCCAGCCCGTGCAGTGACGCGTTCAGTGCGGTCGCGTTTGCCGCCGAGGCCAACGAACCCGAGCCCGTCCAGCTCGCCGACGTCGCGACGGTGTTGATCGTCGACGCGATGCTGGAGCCGTGATGGGTTGCCGCCAAGGCGGTCCAGGCGGCCTGGTTGGCCAGGTGAGTGATGACGCCGGCCCCCGCCTTGAGCAGCAGGTCGTTCTCCTCAGGCGTACGCGCAGCCCACCCCGGATCGGCCATGCGTACTTCCCCCTTTTACGTCGCTGGGCCCTAGGCCCCGATTGCCATCGTCAAGCTGCGCATGAGCTCCGTGACGACATATGTGCTCGAGGCGATGCTCTGCGCGCCGGCGAACAGGCCGCGCTGGGCGGCGTGCTCGGACACTACGCCCAGATAGCTACCGCCGCAGGCGTTGAGCGCCGCGGCGAACATGGCCGAATCGGGGTCCCCACCCATGGGCAGCACCCCCAGCAGGACGGGCGCCGCCGCCGAGGCGGCCGCTTCGGTCTCCGCGCTGATTGCCGTCTCGGTGCTCGAGGACGCCAGAACCGTTTCTGGCCCGACTGACACAACCATGATTTCCCTCCGAACGCTCAACCCAAATCCACGTACTTGGGGCCTTAGTGTAGTGCGGTTTCGTTGATCTTGTATTCACTGCGACTATGGCCGGACTCAAGGCCCGGAATTCAGTTAAGCAACACCAGTCCCAAGCGTGAAATCACTGGATTCCCAGACGGAGTCGTCAATAAACCTCAGTCGCCACTCAAGACTCGGCAGCCACAAATGCACCTCCGCCACCTTCCGTGCATTGCGATGCCGCTTTATTTAATCACGGTCGTGATGGCACACCGCTTCGAGTTTGATGCCGAATGGGTCATACCAGAACGTGGCGTAATAATGGCCGGGATATTGCGGGAAATGGCCCGGCGGATGAATGACCGTACCGCCGATTCGAACGACATGATCGTGCACGGCTCGCACCGACGACCGGTGCCGCACAATGAATGCCAGGTGTTGCAGCCCCGCTTGCTGCGCTGAGTACTCGTGCGGCTCGAGCGCCGGATAGAAGAACAGGAAAGTGCCCGGCTTGTTCTGGGCGGGCCGATAAGAAAACTCGTCGTCGGCATGAAAGAACGGCTCAAAACCGACAAGGGGCATCAGCGCGTCGTAGTACCGTTTCGCGGCTGACAGATCGGGCACGTTGATGCCGAGGTGGCCGAGCATGCCTCATTGTGCGATATCAACGGCGCGGTGCACGCGGGGGCGGGCCGGCCAAAGCGATCCGCCGCTAGGCCGGTCCGCGCCCGTCACCGGCCAACCGCAACAGCAGCCGGGTGCCACCGAGCGGACTCGTCTGCAATGCCGCTGTGCCGCCGTGCAATTCGGCCTGCTGAGCGACCAGCGCCAAGCCCAGCCCCGAGCCCGACCGCGAGGCCGTCGAGCCCCGGGCGAACCGCTCGAAGACCGTGGCACGTTCGGATTCCGGCACCCCGGTGCCGTCGTCGTCGATCGCGATCTCCACGCCCTCCCCGGAACTGCCGACCGTCAGCAGGATCTTGCCGGCGTTGCCGTGTTTGACGGCGTTGGCGATGGCGTTGTCGATCACCAGCCGCAGCCCGGTGGGCAGCCCGATCATCAGCACCGTCGGCGACGGCACGAGCGAGACCTCCACATCGGGATAGACGCGCAGGGCGTCGTGGGCGGCGCGATCGAGCAGCTCGGTGATGTCGAACGGGACGAAGTCGTCGACGGTCGTCAGCTCGCCCTGGGCCAGCCGCTCCAGCGCGGTCAGCGTGGCCTCGATGCGGCTCTGGGTGCGGATGACGTCACCGATCACCTCGTGACGCTGCTCGGGTGGCAGGTCCAGCGTCGAGAGCACCTCCAGGTTGGTGCGCATGGCGGTCAACGGCGTGCGCAACTCGTGGGAGGCGACCGCGGCGAAGTCGCGGGCCGATTCCAGCGCGGCCTTGGTGCGCTGCTGCTCCTTGCCGATGCGGGCCAGCATTCCCTCGACCGCCTCGGCGATCTCCACGGCCTCGCGCACGCCGCGAACCTGTACCTCGTCCGGACTGGACTGGGCGTTGATGGCGCGGGCCTGCTGGGCCAACAGCAGGAATGGGTTGACCATGATCAACGAGATCACCCAGCCCACCACGACGGTGCCGCCGATGACGCTGGCGCAGATCAGCAACACCCGCAGGTGCAGTTCGTTGATCCGATGCTGGGCTTCGGCCAGCGGCGCGGCCAGCGCTATCGAGGCGGGGCCCGCGGTGAAGGTGCGGACCCGGTACTGCACCCCGTTGATCGTGGTGTTGGCATAGCCGTCGGGAAGCTGGGGCAACACGATGCTGCTGGGGACCGAGACGGTCACGCCGCCGATACGCGCGGTGCGCACCAGGTTGCCGTCGGGCGCCGGCCGGTCCGGACTCGCGTGCTCGGCGTTGTTGAGCAGGCTGCTGATGTCACCCAGGCTGCTGACCGAATCGAGCCGACGATCGAGCTGGCTGTACTGATCGTTGGTCACGCCCACCCACACCCAGGTGCCCAGCAGGACCACGAGCGTCATCACCGATATGGCGGCGACGATGACGATGGTGCGCAGCGACAGCACCCGCATCGGCAGCTGTACACGCGGTAGGACGCGA
>NZ_LZMG01000363.1:0-34660 GCF_001673615.1 Mycobacterium sp. 1245499.0 | reverse complement strand
TTGCCGCGGTCAGCGAGGCCACCGGGTTGCTGATCGCCGACACCGCAGGCGGATTCGACTACCGGACCATGGCGCAGGGCCTCGTCGAGCGGCACGGCGCGCTCAGGCACGTCATCGTCGACGGCGACCCGGGACCGTTCACCTCGTGGACCCAACTGCGCGATGGGACGACCACCGGCGCGCGGCCATCGGCACCCGATCCGGGATCGCCTGCGCTGCTGTTGGTTTCGGGCGGCACCACCGGCACGCCCAAGCTCATCCCCCGCACCCATGACGACTATGTCTTCAACGCGAAGGCCAGCGCCGCACTCTGCGGGCTCACCCGCGACGACGTGTATTTGGCGGTGCTGTCCGCCGGGCACAACTTCCCGCTTGCCTGTCCGGGTCTGCTCGGTGCGATGACGGTCGGCGCCACCACCGTTTTCGGCACCGACCCCAGCCCCGAGGCGGCCTTTGCCGCCATCGAACGCCACCGTGTCACGGTGACCGCCCTGGTGCCGGCGTTGGCCAAGTTGTGGGCGCAAGCTTGCGACTGGGAACCCGTGACACCAAAGACGCTGCGGCTCTTGCAGGTTGGCGGCGCCAAGCTGGAAGCCGAGGATGCCCGCTTGGTGCGCAGCGCATTGACCCCGGGCCTGCAGCAGGTGTTCGGGATGGCCGAGGGGCTGCTGAACTACACCCGGCTCGACGATCCCCCGGAACTCACCGAACACACCCAGGGCCGGCCATTGTGTCCGGCCGACGAACTGCGCGTCGTCGATGCGGAGGGCAACCCGGTGCCGCCGGGCGAGGAGGGCGAACTACTGGTCCGCGGACCGTACACGTTCAACGGCTACTTTCGGGCCGAGCGCGACAACGAACGCAGCTTCGACGCGCAAGGGTTCTTCCGCAGCGGTGACGTGGTGCGGCTGCGCAACGACGGCTATCTGGTGGTGACCGGTCGGGTCAAGGACGTGATTTGCCGTGGCGGAGAGACCATTTCGGCGGCGGACCTGGAGGAGCAGCTGCACAGCCATCCGACGATCTTCTCGGCCGCCGCCGTCGCGCTGCCCGACCCTTACCTGGGCGAGAAGATCTGTGCGGCCGTGGTTTTCGACGGCCCTGAACTGTCGCTGGCGGAATTGAACGGCTACCTCGACGAGCGCGGTGTGGCCGCGCACGCCCGCCCCGACGTCTTGGTGGCGATGACGTCCCTGCCCACCACCCCGATCGGCAAGATCGACAAGAAGGCGATCGCCGGCCAGGTTTCGTCGCGACAGGCGCCCGCCCCTCGGTGACGCGGGCCCAGCCCCCGTGGCCCGCGGTCAGCCCATCGCCGCGTAGAGGTCAGCCAACAGCCCCGCGGTCGTGGTGAAGTCCATGCACCGATCGGTCACGGACTGGCCGTAGACCAGCTCCCCGCCGAGCGATTGGGCGCCGGCGACCAGGAAGCTTTCCAGCATCAGTCCGGCGATACCGCGCTCGCCCCCGGCGATGCGTGCGGTCACCTCGGCGGTGACCTCGGCTTGGCGCACATGGTCTTTGGCCGAGTTGGCGTGTGAGCAGTCGATCATGACCTGCCCGGAAAGCCCGGCCTTGCCAAGCCGTTCGATGGCGCTGGCCACCGCGGCGGCGTCGTAGTTTGGTCCGGTGGTGCCACCCCGAAGGATGACGTGGCAGTCGGGATTGCCCATGGTCTCGACGACGGCCGCACGACCGAAGTCGTCGGTACCGAAGAAATTGTGCTGCGCCGCAGCGGCTTTGACCCCGTCGATGGCGACCTGAACGTTGCCATCGGTGCCGTTCTTGAACCCGACGGGCATCGACAGGCCCGACGCCAACTGGCGGTGCACCTGCGACTCGGTGGTGCGGGCGCCGATCGCGCCCCACGCGACGGCGTCGGCGATGTACTGAGGACTGGTGGGCTCTAAAAATTCGCACCCCACCGGCAGGCCGACGTCGATGATGTCGAGTAACAACCCGCGCGCGACGCGGATGCCCCGCTCGACGTCGAAGCTGCCATCCATGTTGGGGTCGTTGATCAGTCCCTTCCACCCGACGGTGGTCCGCGGCTTTTCGAAGTAGACGCGCATCACGATCTTCAGCCGATCCGCGTAGTCGGCGGCCATCGGCGCGAGCCGGCGTGCGTAATCGAGCGCGGCGACGGGGTCGTGCACCGAGCACGGGCCGACCACCAGCAACAGCCGATCGTCACCACCGGCCAGGATCGCCGAGATCTCGTCACGATCGCGCTGGACGGCCTGGGCGCGCCGGGCGGTCAACGGCAGTTCGGTGCGAATCACCGCCGGTGCCGACAGTTCCCGGAACGAGACGATCCGGTGGTCGGACGTGTCGATGGTCGCCGTCTCGTAATTGATGATGGACATGGAGGGTGTGTGCCTTTCTGTGCTGGCTCCCAGGGCACGCCCGCTGGTTCCCGATGCCCTGAAAAACGAAAAGCAGCGACCGTGTGGTCACTGCTGGGCTCCGGGTATCAGTCGTGCGCGTGCGTCAATCGGCCGCCGCATCGCCGGCTCCACCCGGAGCCACGATAAAGCGCCAATACGCGCGCACGCCGATAGTCACGTCGGCGAAGATACCACGTCGGGTCGGTGCGGCTGAAAACGCGTCGCGCCGCGCACGTGGTCACCGACAGCCACGAGTCCCGTCGGGGATCAAAACCGCGCTGGCCCAATCGAATCAGCGCAGATTCAGCGCGGCGATCTGGTCGAGGAATGCGCGCGCGGGGGCGGACGCACTCGCGGAGACCGCGACGCCGAGGCGCCGCACGGTCTGGGGCAGCAGCGGACGCACCGCGACGCCGGGCAGTTCTGGCAGGCCGGCGCTGGGCAGGATGCTCACTCCCAGGCCGGCGCGCACGATCTCGAGCGTCGCCGCGATCTCGCGTGCTTCGAAGGCCAGGTCGAATTCGACCCCGGCGCGGCGCGCGATCGGCATGAACACATCCGCACATCCGCCCGTACCACGAACGAAGGGTTCCTTGGCCAAGTCGGCGTAGGTGACGACGTCCTTGGCTGCCAGCCGGTGCTCGGCCGGCACCACCGCAACCATGTCCTGTTCGCCGAGGACGGCGACGTCAAGGCCCTTGCTGGGCAGGCTGACCACACCGGCTTCGGCGGCCCCCTGGTCGAGCCAATCCCGAATCTCTTGCTCACTACCCTCGAGCAGCCGGATGGTGACGGCCGGATGCCGCTGGGCGAACGCCCGGAGTTGGGGCGCGACGAGCGTTGCGGTGGCCGACGGCAGGCTCGCGAGGCTCAGCGTCCCGGTGATGTCGCCCGCCAGGCCGGCGACCTCGGTGCGCATCAACGTGAGGTGGCGCGCCGCCTCTCGCGCGTGCGTCAGCGCGATGGCACCCGCTTCGGTCAGGGAGAGCCCGTCTCGGCGGCGAACGAACAGCGGCAGGCCCAGCTCCTTTTCCAGCGTGGCGACGGTGCGGCTGACGGCCGGCTGGGATAACCCCAGCCGGCGGCTGGCCGCCGTGAAACCGCCCTGATCGACCACCGCAATGAACGTTCTGAGCTGCGCCAACGTCGTCATCGATCCTCCATAAGGGCAACGTCATCGCCCATAACAACAACGTTATGCAACATTTGCGTTCCAGAACGTTTCAGTAATCATACGAAGCCGTTGAAGGAGGACACCATGACCGCAAGGCGCGTACTGATCACCGGGGCATCGAAGGGGATCGGCCGGGCAGTCGCCGACCGGGTGAAGAGGTCCGGCGACATACCCGTCGGCCTGGCTCGCACCGCGCCCGACGACTTCCCGGGCGAGTTCTACGAGGCGGACCTCACCGATCGGGTCGAGACCGACGCCGCGCTCGGGCGCGTGCTGGCGAACGGGCGCATCGACGCGGTGGTCAACAACGTGGCCGTCGCCCGGTTCGGCCGCATCGGTTCGATCAATCTGGACGATCTGGCCGTCACGTACGACCTGAACGTGCGCGCCGCCGTGCAGGTGGTCCAGGCGGTGCTGCCCGGCATGCTGGTCAACGAGTGGGGGCGCATCGTCAACGTCACCAGCTTGACCACACTGGGCACCTCGGAGCGCACGCCCTACGCGGCGACGAAGGCGGCACTGGAAGCGTGCACCCGGATCTGGGCCGGCGAGCTCGCGCAGTCCGGCATCACGGTCAACGCCGTGGCGCCCGGGCCCATCGAAACCGAGATGTACCGCGCGCTCAGCCCGGCCGGCTCCGAGCGCGAAGCGCGTATGCTGCAGACGATTCCGCTGCGTCGCCTCGGGACACCCCGCGAGATCGCCCATGCGATCTGCGCACTGTTGGACGACGACGCCGGCTACATCACCGGTCAGATCATCCGAGCCGACGGGGGCGGCAGCATCGCGGCGTAACGACACCTATCGGCGAGCGGTGCGGCGGACTAGCCAGAACCGTTGGCGCGCAACGCGTCGATGAGTCGGTCCATCACCGCGCCGGCTTCCGCGCGGGCCCGACGATGATCGTCGGCGCGGGCGATGTAGAGCGTCGCCTCGCGCAGTGCTCCCATGATCGTCAGGGCGGTCACCTCGACGGGCTGGCGGGGAATACTGCCGGATTCGATGGCGTCGGTGAGCAGTCCTTTCACGAACCCGATGTTGTAGCGGTGGCCGATGTCGCTCCAGCGTTCCCATCCCAACACCGCCAGCGCCTCGAGCAGGACGATGCGCTGGATCTCGGGTTCGGCGCACGCATCCAACCAAAGTCCCGAACAGAGTCGCATGATCTCGACGGGATCGGAGTGTCCGGCGGCGGCGACCGCGTCGACCATCCGGGCGGCCATCTCCCCCTCGACGCGCTCGAACACCGCCGCGAATAACTCTGTCTTGTCGGCGAAATGGTGATAGAGGGCGCCGCGTGTCACCCCAGCGTTGCGGACGATCGTTTCCAGGGACGCGTCGGCGAATCCCACTGACGCAAACAACGGCCGGGCGGCACCGATCAACGCATCGCGTGTCTCAGCCGCGCGTTCGGCCTGCGTGCGGCGACCGCCCTGCGCCATCGACCCTTACCTTTCACGCCTCCGTAGGCATTCTCATACATACCGTATGAAGGTCCGGGATCGCGCGACCGACCGGTGTGGCGTCGTGTTCGGACCCGGCTCAGAACACCCTGAGCCGGCGAACGACATCAAGCGACGACGGGTCACCCTCCGCCTGCACACCCAACTCCCCCCAGGTGCCGCGCTGGGTCACCCAGCGCACGAAGGCCTGCGAGTCGGACGTGACACGCGCCCCGACCTCGGCGCGCGGGCCGATGTGCAGGGTGCGGGCGCACAGCCCGTCGAGGCGAACCTCCACGCCGGTGTGTAAGTCGTTGAGCAGCGGCACATTCTGCTGCGGCAGTGCCGCTTCGATCCAATCGAGGGTGGGGGCAAGCCGCAGCTCGTCGACGGGCGGCGGGTCCCCCGGCAGCGGCCCGTCGGGGGCAAAGAGGTCGCAGCGAGTGTGGATGAGTGATTCGAAGACGAAGGTTGTCGGCACCACCGAGGCCGGGTAGGTTCCGACGTCGCCGATGGGGATGTCGATGTCCTGACCCTCTATCGCAGCGAGCACCTCGAGCCCTCGGCCGCTGACCGATTCATAGTCGGCCACCACCTCTTCGGGGGTCATAGAACGTCGCGATTCCACATAGAGGTCGGCCGCGCGTTCGGCCGGCAAATCGCCGGGACTGGGCAGCCTCGACGGATCGACAGCCAGCCAGAAGCTGCACGCCATGTGCGACACGAGGTCTTGCACCGACCAGCCCGAGCAACCACTGTCCTTCGCCCACAACGGATCCGGCATTTGCGAGCAGAGCTCCAGAACAATTCTGCGTTCTTCCGCTATGGCGTCGAGCGTGGCGCTCATGAGGACCCACCTTTCAGATACATACTGTATGTATTAACATACACACTGCATGTATGAAGTCAAGGCGATGTCGATATTGAGGCCGTACCGGGTCAGCCGGTGCCGAGGAGGCGTTGCTTCTGCGTCGAAAGTCATTGCGCTTGGCCAAAACCGGTGCAGGTAGGGGCAGTGAAATACTCACACCGCCATCCGGTGCCCATGACCACCAGCCGTCACGGGTCGACTGTCGTGGGGTACTCGGGTTGCCAACGCACCTGCGCGATGCGTTCGGCGAGCTCTGCTTCGCTGCGCGTCGGGGCGACACCGTCCGCGACCGCCTGCACGGCGACGGCGTGCGCGATGCGCACGGCGACATCCGGCACGTCCGACCACGCCGGTAGCAGCGGCTGGTCGGGGTCGGCGAGGGCGGGCGAGGCCTCGCCCAAGGTCTGCGCCGCGACGCGCATCATCTCGTCGGTGACCCGGGTCGCCTGAGCCGCCGTCACCCCGAGCCCCATCGCGGGAAAGATGTAGACGTTATTACACTGCGCGACAGCATGTTCCACGCCGTTGCGGTGTAGCGGCGCGAACGGCGAGCCGGTGGCGATCAGCGCCCGCCCGTCGGTCCACTGATCCAGCTCGGCGGGGCGCGCCTCGGCGCGGCTGGTGGGATTGGAAAGCGGGAAGATGATCGGCCGGTCGGTCTTACCGGCGAGCTCACGCACGATGCTCTCGGTGAAGGCACCCGCGGCGGTCGACAGGCCGAGCAGCACGCCCACGTCGACGCGGTGGACGACGTCGGCCAGCTGAGCGGGACTTGACAGACCCCATTGCGCGACGCGGGCGGCAGGCTGGGCGAATCCGCGCTGCGCATCAGACAGGTCGGTGCGGTCATCGGTGAGCAGGCCGACGACGTCGACAACCCAGATACGCTGCGAGGCAGCCTGTTCGGACAACCCTTCGTTCATCATCTGCCGTCGAATCATGTCGAGCACTCCGATACCGGCCGAGCCGGCGCCGAGCATCACGATCTGTTGCTGCGAGAGCGGGCGGCCGGCGACCTTGGCGGCGCCGTGCAGCGCTCCGAGCGTGACGGCGGCCGTTCCCTGGATGTCGTCGTTGAAGGTGAGCAGCTTGTCGCGATAACGGGCCAGGATCGGCAGCGCATGCGTGGTGGCGAAGTCCTCCCACTGCAGCAACACATTCGGCAACTGCTCGCGCACCGCGGCGACGAACTTGTCGATGAACGCGTAGTAATCCTCGTCGTCGATGCGCCGGTGCCGCCAGCCCAGATATTGGGGATCGTCGAGGAGCTCGCTGTTGTCGGTACCCACGTCGAGCACGATCGGAAGCGTGCGCGCGGGATCGATGCCACCGATCAGGGTGTAGAGGGACAGTTTCCCGATCGGGATCCCCATGCCCCCGATCCCCTGATCGCCCAGGCCGAGGATACGCTGTCCGTCGGTCACCACGATCACATCGACCTCACGTTGCGGCCGGTTGTTCAGTACCTCGTCCAGGCAATCACCCTCGGTGTAGGACACGAACAATCCCCGAGGCCGCCGGTAGATCTCACTGAAACGCTGGCAGGCCTCACCCACGGTGGGTGTATAGACGACGGGCAGCGCCTCGGGAATGTGGTCGCGCAATACGCGGTAGAACAACGTCTCGTTGCGGTCCTGCAATGCCCGCAGATAAATGTGTTTGTCGAGATCGTCGCGCCGAGTGGAGAATTCGTGCCAACAATGCGCGGCTTGCTGCTCCAGCGTCTTCACCGTCGTCGGCAACAGACCCAAGAGACCCAGCCGCCGGCGCTCGGCTTCGGTGAAGGCGGTGCCCTTGGTGGTCAGCGCATCGAACAGTCTGGCCGGACCGCGGAGCTCATCGGGCATCGTCTAGGTCCCTTCTTTGCGACTCTCGCGAAACGGGAAACGGCGGTGTCCAGATCATCATCGATCATCGAGGGCGCTTTGTCTGCTGAGCCCTCGCGGCTTCGGCCCCGCGTGGCTCGCCTTTCGATGGGTGCTCAAGGATTGAACCCGCGCGTCACGCAGTTTGCTGCGGGCGCCACGGTTCTCACGATTTTTGATCCCCGAGTTGTCGTCGGCAGCGACGTAGGGCTCAGTGCCGCCGCACTTTTGGTGGATCGCTTGATTGTTTGCCCGCATCAGCGGCGCAAGAAATCTTTCACTGACAGTATTCCAATACGGCCGTGCATCACGATATGGTAACCCAGGCGCCGTTTCGGCAGGTCCGCAAGCATCACGTGGGGCCTAGTCAAGATTGCGCCGGCTCTGTGGGTGGGAATCGACAGGTTGGGTCATCACGTCGAGATACATGCTTGTTCGAGTCGTAGTTCCGTGTTAACGACGCACGAATTAAATGACCCCGCGTGTCGACTACCTCACACGAGCACACGACCGGTTGGCAGAACTTCCTGTGCGATTGCGGGCCCGAGAGGGGAACTTTATGATTGCGCCGCGGAAGGGTCGGCGAGTCATTTGTCTGCGCCGCTTGACGATATGCGCATCACCGGCTGACAACACCCTGAGCCGCACCGAACGTGCGCATTGTTCGACGCAGCGTGGCGCGAGGCACTTGCTGGGCCCGCGGAACCGGACCGCTTCGGCAACCGACTTACTCAGCAAATCACCTGCGTTGCCGCTAAGGTCATCCGGACCGGCGTCGCCAGCTGACGGACGAAAGGTAGCGCATGTTCTTGGGCACAGTTGAGGACTGGACAGCCGAGGGCACCGTCGTCTCCTGGTACCCCACTGCGGCTACCCATCGGCGCGCGGCCGAAGCCCAATACCATCCCGCCCCGGTGAGTTATCAGCAGGCGCAGCATCTTCGCTATTACCGCCGGCAGGTCAGTCGCGGCCGCGACATCCCGCGGTTGTGCATTGGGGCCTGGGAAATCAGCGGCACCTGCGACATCGATGCGATGACCCAAGCCGTGAATAGTCACCTCCGGCGACACGACACCTACCACGACCGGTTTGACTTCGGCGACAACGATGAGATTCTTCGCTATGTCATTCCCGACCCGGAGCTCATCACCTTGGCTCCAACGGATCTCGGGAGGATGGCGCCGAACCAGATCCGCAAACTGCTTCTCGATACGCCCGATCCGCTGCAATGGGACTGCTTTACCTTCGGCATCATTCAGGCCCAAGACCGGTTCACCATCTATATCGCCGTCGACCACCTGCGCGCCGACGGCATGTCGGCGGGGGTGATCTTCCTCGACATCCAGACCATGTACTACGCCGCGTTGCAGAGGGCGGAAAACCCGCTGCCGCCGGCCCCGAGCCATCGCGAATACAGCGCGAACCAGCACGCGTACACCCGGGGCCTGAACGAGGAGTCGCCCGAGATCCAGTCGTGGCGGGCGTTTCTCGCGGCGAACAATGGGGCGCTCCCGAAATTCCCGCTGGAACTGGGTGAGTCGAATGCGGACACACCGGGGGCCATCGACGTATTCGACCTGATCGATGACGACCAGGGCCGCCGGTTCGAAGCGGTGTGCCGCGCGGCGGGCGCGCGTTTCAGCGGTGGCGTGTTCGCCTGCGCCGCGCTGACCGAACACCGGTTAACCGGCGCCGCAACGTATTTCGGACTCACTCCATTCGATAACAGGCGGGAGCCCGCGTACGCCACCGCGGTCGGTTGGCTGGCCAGTTTCGTCCCGTTGGCGATTCCGACCGCCGGTGCGTCGTTCGCTGAGGTGGTCAGCGCCGCCCAGGCGTCTTTCGACGGCAACACCGCCCTGGGCGCGGTCCCCTACTACCACCTGCTCGAATCCACCGATCCGTCGAACCCCATCGAGGTTCCCGACCGCCCGGTCCCGATGCTGTCCTACATCGACATCCGCAAGTTGCCGTTCGGCGGCTACTTCGACGGCCTGCGCGCCGGCGTGTGGGGCGACAACCGGCTGTCGGAGACGGTGTGCATGTGGGTCAATCGCATGCACGACAAAACGCAGCTGGTGGTCGCCTACCCGGGCACCGACGTCGCCCGGAAATCCGTCCTGCGCTACGTCGAGACGATGCGCGCCGAATTCACCCGGGTGTGCGAGGCCGGACCGCATATCGATGCGTGATGCCCGTCCCGTCCTGTCGCCGCGGGAGGTCTCGGTATGAGTGCCCTCGTGGCACTCACTTTGCGCACGATGTCGGGATCGCGCCGCGATGCCGACCTACTCTTCGCGGCGCTGGCTCCGGTGGGCTGCTTCTTGGGGTTCACCCTCGTGCTGGGCGGCATCATCCGCACCGGCCCGATGACCTATCCGCAATACGTACTTCCGGTGGTCATCGTGCAGGCGATGCTGTTCGGGGCGATGACCACAGCCGACCGCGCCGCGCGAGACCGGTTGTCCGGCTTCGGGTCCCGGCTTCGCACCCTGCCGGTCCCAGCGGCGGTGCCGCTGAGCGCACGGATGCTGTATTGCTTGATACGCGCGATCATCGCGCTGGTCGCTTCCGTTGCGGTCGGGTGGTCGTTCGGTTTCCGGATGCAGGGCGGCCCGGGCATCGCGGTTCTATTCGTGGTCATCGTCGTGGCGTTCGCGATGGCGGTGTCTCTCGGCGCTGACGCTTTGGGCTCGCGCGTCGGCTCCGTCGAGTCGTCGAGCCAATTACTGCTGCTCCCCCAACTCGTCCTGGTGTTGTTGTCCACCGGCATCGCTCCGGCGGAATCGTTTCCGGCCTGGCTCGGACCATTCATTCGCTACCAACCGGTGTCACAGGTCACCGAGACGCTGCGCGCTCTTTCCGCCGGTCACGTTCCGGGCCGGGAGCTCGCGGTGACGCTGGCGTGGTGCCTCGGATTGCTGGCGCTGTTCGGTGGACTCGCGGTGCGCATGCAGCGACGCGTTGGCGCGGGGAGTTCGGGCGCCGCCCGGCTCGTGCGCAAGCCCCGCCCGAACGCCTTACCGACGGGCGATGCGTGCGCCGAACAGCCCGCGATTGCCGTCAATACCGCTGCAGGGCAGAGGATTTCACGCCGGACACCGCTGACGGCCTTCGTCAGCCAAAGCGCGTCGGAGGCAGGACGGCTCCTGCGCCGCTGGCGGCGCGATCCGATCGTCGCGGTGCAGGCGCTGTTGTTTCCGACCTTTCTGCTCATCATCTACAAGCTGCTGGTCGGCAAATCCGTCCTGGCCATCACCGGACACGACAGCCTGTACGGGCTGGTACCCATGTGCGCGGTGGTCGGCGCCGTGTTCGGCACCCTCGGCGCCGGTTTGGCTCTGCCGTCGGAGCGGGAGTCCGGTGTGCTGACCAGGCTGTGGGTGCAGCCAGTGCATCGAGCCAGCACCGTGGCGGGGCGACTGGTCGCCGAGGCCGCCCGAACCACCACGTCCGCGGTCGTGCTCACCGTCTTCGGGATCGCTTTGGGTCTGCGATTCAGCTATGGCTGGATGGCGATGCTGGCCTTCGTGCTGGTGCCCGTGGCGATTTCGGCGGGCATGGCGACATTGGTCATCGCGATCGCGGCGCGCGCGGACGGCAAGGCGATGGTGACGTGGCTGGGTGCGGGGTGCGTCGTGCTGTTGTTCCTCAATACCGGTGTGGCGCCGGCCGAGGTGTTTCCGGGCTGGCTGCAACCCGTGGTGCGTTTTTCGCCGATATCGCCGACGATCGAGGCGATGCGCGCGCTCGCGGAGGGCGGACCCGTGCTGTCGCCGCTGTGGCAGGCGGGCCTGTGGGGTGGCGTCCTGGTCGCCGTGTTCGCGCCGGCGGCGGTGCGCGGGTATCGCGCCGCGGCCGAGGCGGGGTGCTAGTGACCAGGCTGGCGCTGTTGGACCAGGCCGCTTTCCTTCGGCTGCGCGCCACCGGTCAAGGCAGCACGGTGCAATGCACGTGGGTCTACGACCGTGACGTGAACATCGACGAATTGCGGGCCTTCAAGGACAATCTGGGTGCCGGCCTGCTCGGCCGGCGCATCGAGCGCTCGCCGCTGCCCTTCGGGCGTCATCGCTGGGTGGTCGACGGCCGCTCGCCCGACATCGCGTGGGAGCCGCGGCAACCGCGGCACGAGATCGGCGCGTGGCTCGAACGGCGCGCCCAGGTGCGGGTGGACCCCGAACACGGCCCGACGTTTCACCTCGGCGTGCTGCCGCTGGTCGACGGCGGCGCAGCGGTCACCCTGGTGGCCTCGCACTGCGTTGTCGACGGGCTCGGCATGGTTACGGCCGTAGCCGAAGCGGTCAAGGGAGAACAACGCAATCTCGGTTACGCTCGGCCGAATTCACGCGCGCGGTGGCGCGCCGTGGGCGAGGATCTTGTCGATGCCGTCATCGCGCTGCCGGCGGCGATCCGGGCGCTGATCGCGACGCTGCTGATATTGCTCAGGGTGTCGTCCAACCAGCAGCCCTCGCCGCGCACGCGGAACCCGGAGGCGCTCACGCCGACCGACGACCCGAACGCGGCGCCGTCGGTGACAATCCAAACCGACGCTGCGGCTTGGGAAGCGCGGGCGCGCAGCCTCAATGGAAGCAGCAACGCGCTCTTCGTTGCGTTCGTCGCTCGGCTGGCGCACCGGATGGGCAGAGTGCTGCCCGACGGGAACTCGGTGACGGTGGTGCTTCCGGTCAGCGACCGGACCGCCGACGACGACCGGGCCAACGCGCTGACCTCCATCACGGTGACGGTCGACGGCACGGCGGTGGCCGGCGACCTGACCGCGGTGCGCACCGACGTCAAGACAGCGCTGACGTCCTCGGAAGAACAGCCCAACGAAATGCTCGCCGGGTTGCCGCTCATCCCGTTCACGCCGCACTGGCTGGTCCGGCGCGCCGAAGGCATCGCGATGTCGTCTGGTCAGTTGCCGGTGGGATGTTCCAATCTGGGCGCCCTCGACGCCGCCGTCAGCCGCATCGACGGCGGGGACGCGTCCGAGCTTTCCATGCGGCTCGCCGAGCAGGGCATCACCCGGGCGCGCATCGAACAGGCACACGGCCAATTGTTCTGCGGCACAGGGACGGTCAACGGCAGCCGGTTTCTCACCGTCGTCGCCTATCAAAGCGGTTCCGGCGACACCTGCGCCGCCCGCGAGCTCGCGTGTGGTGCGCTGGCGGATCTACAGTTGTCCGCCACCACCGTGTACGAGGGCCGCAGCTGATGGTGGCCGTGGAAGTTGAGGCGAATCCGCTTACGCGAAACCACATCCTGTATGTGGGCGCCGCGATCGCGGCATGGTCGGCGGTCGTGTTGTGGTTCGCGATCAAGGTCGTTCCGCTCGACGTGTACTGGATGTCCTATTACGCCGCCGATTACCGGCACGGCTTCGTCCGTCGTGGCCTCGCCGGCGAATTGGTTCGCTCGGTCCCCGGACATTATTTCGCGGCCTCCCTCGGCCTGCGGTGGCTGTCCACGGGGATCTATCTGTGCGGACTGGCGGCGGTCGCGGGCGTGGTGGCGTTCAGTCGCCATCGCTCGCAGCGCCGGCTCCTGCTGGCGATGGCGATTCCGTTGCTGCCCTTCGGTGTACCGTTCGCGGCGTTTTCGGCCCGGCCGGACTTGTTCGGTGGGGCGGCCCTGGCGCTGTTCAGCTCGGCCTTGGCCATCACGCGTACCAGGGCCATCGCGATGGGCTGCTGCGCAACCTACGGCGCCGCGATCGCGGTGCTGACCCTGGTGCACGAGGCGAATGGGCTGCAGTACGCGTTGGGAGCCGTGCTGGCGATCATCGTTCTCGGCGGCGCGCTGGAAACCACCCAGCGTCGGGGCGTGCTCCTGGCCGTGACACCGGGAGTGATCGCCGCGGCCGTCGTGGCGGGATTCGGCCGTCACGACATCGCCTCGCAACTGTGTGCGTCCGTACCGCATCGCGTGATGCCCAACCCCTTCGCCACGGTCACGTCGCCGCACACGCTGATGCGCTTCGTCATCGACGGCCAGAGTCCCAGGACCGATTATCACGACTGGGTGTGCCGCAACGTGTTGCCGAACTACGACCACGGGATCGGGGACGCCGTCCGCGCCGTCGGTCACATCGGAATACTGGGCCTGACAATCTCTTTGCTATTCGGCGCCGCCGCGCTGGCGGTGACGCTGTGGGGAGTCAGCGGTGTTTCGGGCGTACCGCTGCGCGCGTTCGTCGCTGCCCTGCAAGGGCGAATGAACTGGGTGATCGCGGGCCTGGTGCTGGTCATCCCGGTATTCCTCACCGGTTACGACTGGACTCGCTGGCTGACGATCGTAGGGTTCGATGTCGCGATCGTGTTCGTTCTCTTCGCGGCCCGCCGACCGGAAATCGAGCAGGCGATGACCCCGAGAACGTTGCGACTGTTCATTCTGCTCTCGATCGCGTTCGCGTTGATCCCGGTGGGCACCGTCCCGGGTTTCGGCGGGCCCCGGATGATGTGACGCCACCGACGGCGTGGCTCGGTGGCAGCCGCCGCGTCGCGGCTGGTAACGTAAGTGGCACTGTGAGTTTCGGAGTTACAAAGCCGTCACGCTGGTCACGACGACAAGCTGCGTCCGCCGTCGTTGCTGCGCTGGCCCTTCTCGCAGTTGTGCTCGGTTGCGGGGCTTTGCGCACCGAGAAGACAATCGACGCGGCAGCGGCGCCACCGGCGGTGGCGGCAGCGGCCAGCCCGGTTTCCGGCCCCACACAGCTGAGTAACGACTCGATACCGGTCCGTCGCGTTGGCGTGTGGTCCACCGTGAACGACGACAAGGCGTTCAAAGGCGGCGGGCTAAAGCGCTATCGGCCAACCACTTTGGCGTTTTCCACGCCCCGCTCCCCCGGATCCGCGACGCCCCCGATGGTCACGATTGTCCGCTCCGAGCAGCGGCTCGACCCGCCCGCTCGTGCGCCGGCGCCCAGCTCAGTTGACCAGAATTTACTGATTCGATTCTGCGTCGCCCGCTGCTGATCATGCATGGCGGACTCTCGCGGGCAACGCCGTCGCGGCAGGTCCGGCGTTAGCCGTCAACAGGTTTCGCTTGCCTGACGTCGGCTGATCCGCAGTCGCGGCAGTTGCATCGATGCGATCTTCGCGGTCGAAGCCAATCTGCCTCAATCGCCGCGAACCTCGGGCGTCGTCGTCAACCATGGCGCCTCTGCGCGTCGGCTTCGGCGATTTTCAATCAGCTACTTCATCTGCTGACCCGACGTGGGGCGCGACGCCACCAACGTCCAGCGACGCGATGGCCTCGGCACGGTCAGCCAACCCAGGCACCAAAAAGTTAGGGAAAGACATGGATTTTGGCGCATTGCCACCAGAGATCAACTCCGGTCGGATGTACCTCGGTCCCGGGCCCGCCACCTTGCTGGCCGCCGCCGCGGGATGGGAGTCGCTGGCCGCCGAGCTGGCGGACGGCGCCGGAAGCTACCACGCCGTGATCGCGGGCCTCACCGGCGAGTCCTGGTCGGGGCCCGCGTCGATGTCGATGGCGGGCGCCGTGCTGCCCTACATGGCGTGGATGGCCGCCACCGCCGAGCAATGTGGGCAAACGGCGGCGCAGGCCACGGCCGCCGCGGTGGCGTTCGAAACCGCTTACGCGATGACAGTGCCACCTCCGCTGATCGCAGCCAACCGCGCCCGGCTATTGGCATTAATCCAGACCAACATCTTCGGCCAGAACACGCCGGTCATCATGGCGACCGAGGCCGAGTACAGCGAGATGTGGGCGCAGGACGCCGCCGCGATGTACACCTACGCCGCCAATTCGGCTGCCGCGTCGAGGCTTTCGCCGATTGCGACGCCGCCGCAGACGACGAATCCGGGCGGCCTCGCCGGCCACATCGGCACCGTCACGCGCGCGACGGCCCAATTCGGTAGCAGCGCACACACATCGGCGACGCAGTGGGCCTCTTCGGTGCCCCAGACTCTGCAGGGCCTCTCGACCCCCGGCTCATCCTCGAGCACCGGTCTGTCGCAGGCGGCAATGGGCACGGGCGCGTCGCTCGGGTCGTCGGGAGCCTCCGCACCGCTCAGTTCCCTGTCGGGTTTGACCGGCGCCTCGGGCAAGGGTGCGACCAAGAGCGCGAGCACCGGTGCCGGCGCGGCCTCGGGCCTGGCCTCGGCGCTCGCCGCCGCACCCGCGGCGGACGGGGCCACTGCGGGCCTGGCCTCCGAGGCGGCAGGATACGGCGCCGACGGCGCCGGTCTGATCGCCGACGGCGGTGGAATCGGCATCGACCTCTACGGCCTCGATTTGGATTATCAGGGCTTGGCACTGGACGAAGCGGGCGCCGGTTCCATCCTAGGGGCCGAGGGCGCCCAGGGCATAGCCGGCATGGGAGGGGCCAGCGCCGGGGCCGGCGTGGGAGGCCTCGAGCCGCTGGCGGGACTGGGCCAGGGCGCCGCGGCGAGCGTGGGCCAAGCCAGCGCGCTGAGCACCTTGTCCGTACCCCCGAGTTGGGCGACGACGGTTTCGTCCGTGGCCCCGCTGCCGGCGCTGGGCGGCGGTGCCGCGCCGGGCGGTTGGGCCGTCGCACCCGCGGCATCACCCGGCACCGCGGTGTCCAAGCTGCCATTGGGCGGCATGGTCGGACGCGAATCGGAGGGCGCCGTTCAACGCATCGGCATGCGCGTCTCGCTGATTCCGCATTCGCCGGTGGCCGGCTAGGGCACCGAATCGGTTATCACATCGTCAAAGGGTGGATAAGCTCTTCGACCGCAAAGGAAATCGCCATGAACGTGCCCAAAGCACACCAGACCGCGCGGCGCTCCACGCCGAACCGAAAACCGCTGTCTTTCAGCATGAAAGCGGTGATGTGCACCGCCCTGATCGTGGTGTTCGGCGCTTCGGTGGCGACGACGGCGGGCGCCGATCCGGGCGTTGGCGGTGAGCCCGATCCGTTCGGTGGCCTCAGTTGCAGCTGCGACCAGAGCGTTTCGACCGATGGTCCGGTCGCGAGGCAACAGGTCCGTCGGGGGATGCGGGAGGCAATTGCCAACGCGCACTAGCTGTGTCCCCTTGCGACCCGATTGCGTGGGGCGGCCGAGCGGGGCGGCCGAGCACGCATATGGTCGCGGGCACTGCTCATCATGTCGCCGAGGATTCGCACCTCGCGGGCGGACAGCGAGCCGAACAGCAGGTCTCGCACGACCTGGATGTGACCGGGCAGGACCTTGGCAACACGGGCCCGGCCCTTCTTGGTGATGTCCACGACCGTGGCGCGCTGGTCGTCAGGGGAAACCGCGCGAGTGATGAGCCCCTGCTTTTCCAATAGCCCTGCCTGATGGGTCAGGCCGGAACGGCTGTACACCACGCCGTCCGCCAACTCGGTCATGGTGAGCTTCCGTTGGGCGTCAGCGAGCTTGGCCAAAATCTCGAACTGCACGTAGCTCAGTCCTCCTTCGGCCTGCAATTGTTCGCGCACCGCATATTGCAGCAGGCTCACCGCCTCCATCAGGGCGAAGTAGGCCCGCAGTTGATTGGGGTTGAGGGCTTCGGCCATGCTTGGATTCTAATGTTTCGACATCGAAGTGGCTGGGTTTCGCTACGCGTTGGTAGCCTTCGCCCGGCGGCGACCATCGAGCGAGTGTGAAAGACACGGCGGCACAGCTTTTCTCACCAGACATCTGTCGGGAGCGGCAGCGACCCCGCGCGCATGCGGGTAGACCGGAACCATAGCCCCGGTCTACCCGCGCTGAATGGTTGCGCCAGCGGTCTACTGCTCGGCGGGCAGGAGGATGGTCTTGCCGCGCAGCCGGCCGGCGTCGGATTCGGCGTGCACGGCCGCGGCCTGATCCAGGCCGCGGCGGTCGGCGACCTCGATGTGCAGTTGCCCGGCGTCGACGCGGCCGACCAGGCGTGCGAGCTGCTCAGCGTCGCTGCGGACGAAGACCCGCTGCGTGCGGACGCCGCGGCCGGGGTCTTCCGGCCCCGAAACCATGGTGCCGACGTGGAAACCGCCGTCGGCGACGACGTGGATGAGGGCTTCGGTCTGCTCTGGGGTGGTGGAGACCAGATTGAGTACCACGTCGAATGGCGCTCCGTCGACGGTGATCGGCGCGTGCGTGTAGTCGATGTAGTCGACGATCCGGTCGGCGCCATAGCCGCGCAGACGGTCGGCGTCGTGCGGCTTAGCGGTCGCGGTGACGACGGCCCCGGCCTGCTTGGCCAGCTGAACTGCATAGCCGCCGACCGCACCGGACGCACCGTTGATCAGGACCGTCTGCCCCACGGTCAGCCCGGCGATCTCGAACAGCGCCTGCCACGCGGTCAATCCGGCCTCCGGTAGCGCGGCCGCGTCGGCGAGAGCCACCGTTCGCGGCGCGGCGGCCACGGACTCGACCGGCGCGAGCGCGTAATCGGCCGCAGCGCCATCGGCATCCAACGGCAGAAAGGCCACGACCGCATCGCCGATTCTCCACCCCTGCACTTGCGCACCGATTTCGACGATCGTCCCGGCCACATCGACGCCGGGGACGTGCGGGAAGCTGATTTTGTACACCTCAGACAGATATCCCCCGCGGATGCCGGCATCGACCGGGTTGAACGAGGTGGCGGCCACCTTCACCAGCACCTGCTGTGGTCCTGGCACCGGTCGCGGGGCCTCCTCGTACTGCAGAACGTCGCTACTGCCATAACGGTGGTATCGCACGGCTTTCATGATCTTCTCCTTTGTCATTTGCTTCGAATTCGAAGCAGCTACGTGAGTAGCAACCGCTTCGACATCGAAGCGATTTCCGCGACGCCTGTGATCGTCGTCACGATGCTTCGAGATTGAAGCATCGGCGATGGCACCCGTTGGGTAGATGGGCTCGATCGCGTCCAGGTGGCGCCTTAGGCGCCGACGAGCTAGCCGACGAGCGATTGAGCGCCGATGACCGCCAGCAGCGCCAGCCGCTCGGCGTCCTCCGTGCCGGGTTCGGCGGTGTAGAGCATGATCGTCAGGTCGGCGCCGGGAACAGTCAGCATGTCGCAATCCAGGGTGATCGCGCCGACCTGCGGGTGGACGATGGTCTTACGCGACGCCAGCTGATAGTTGACCACGGCGCACGAGTCCCACAGCTCGGCGAAAAGGCCACTCTCAGCCTTTAGCTCGTCGATCAACCGTCGCACGGCCTGGTCGGCGGGATAGCGTTGCGCCGTTGCCCGCAACGCCGCGACTTGGGCGGTTTGCAAGTCAAGCAGCGACTCCGGCGCGTGTCGTATCCGGCCGCGGGCACCGAGAAAGTTGCGCCACAGCGCGTTTCGCTCCTTGCCGACATGCTCGCCCATGAGCGCGACGTAGAGCGGGCTGGCCATCAGCTGCGTCAGCGCCGCGTCGAACACGGCCACCGGCGTCTCCCGTAGCCGGTCGAGCATCCGTTGCACGCCCGGCGGAATATAGGCCGGTACCGTGCCCTGCCCCGGCGGCACCCGGCCGGCCAAGTTGAACAGGCGGATGCGATCCGCGCTGGACAGCCTCAACGCCCGGGCCAGAGCCTCGATGACCTGTTCCGACGGATTGACCGCACGCCCCTGCTCCAAGCGGGTTATGTAGTCGACCGAGATTCCGGCCAGCTGCGCGAGTTCTTCACGACGCAAGCCGGCGGCACGCCGATGACTCCCTCCGGAGAGTCCGGCGGCTTCCGGAGCCACTTTGTCCCGCCAGGCGCGCAGCGCCAGCCCGAATTCCGTCGTCGCCATGCGTCCACTTTGCCCTTATTCGATTGAGCCGTCCTGGTATCGGCGGTCCTAGGAAAATCGGACTCCTGGCTCAGGGGGTGGCCGCATCGCATCGTGGGGTCATGACGACGACACTCATCACAGGAGCAAACAAAGGTATCGGCTTGGAAACCGCTCGCCACCTGGTGGGGCTGGGGCAGACCGTGTACCTGGGTAGCCGCGACGCGGAACGGGGTCGCCTGGCCGCTGGCGCCGTGGGCGCGCGCGCTATCCAGCTTGACATCACCGACGACGAGTCGGTGCAGGCCGCGGTTCGGACCATCGAGTCCGCCGGCGGGCTCGACGTTTTGGTCAACAACGCCGGGATCGAGGAACGCGCCGACGGCAACGCGGTGATCGGTCCCGCGGACGTGACCGCCGACGTGATGCGAAAGACGTTCGAGACAAATGTCTTTGGAACGGTCCGGATGTTGCACGCGTTTTTACCGCTGCTGCAGAGGTCTGCCGCGCCGGTGGTGGTCAACGTCAGCAGCGGCCTAGCGTCGCTCACCCTGCTCTCGTCCGCCCCTGCGGACTTCTATCCCGGCGTGGCCTACCCGGCGTCGAAGGCGGCGCTGAACATGGTCACCGTGCAGTACGCCAAGGCGTTCCCGCACATCCGGATCAACGCCGTCGATCCCGGGTTCACGAAGACGGACCTCAACGGCAACACCGGTACGCAGACGGTGGCCGAGGGCGCCGAGGCGATCGTTCGCATGGCACAGCTTGGCACAGACGGTCCGACCGGCACCTTCGTCAACCGCGACGGTGCGCTGCCATGGTGATGACTGCTTGAAGAGCGTCGGCCGAGGCGCACGGCGCGGACGCGTTGCTTAGTCGACCGTTTCGTGTCTGCCGGCGAACTCCTTGACCAGCAGTTGGAGACGCTCCGCGTCGTGGTCTGGGCGCAACCGACCCGTGCGACTGAGTATCACCAGGCCGTGTAGCGCGGCCCAGAACACTTCGGTGAGGGTATCCGCGTCATGCTCACCAGCCACGAGTCGAACCGCTTGGCGCAGCTCATCGAACGCCGTCGTCAACTGCGGCGGTGTGTCCGGCGCGGCGAAGCGCAGGGTGGTCGCGCGCGTGAACATCGCGTCGTACACCGCCGGGTTGGCGCGGGCAAAGCCGAGGTAGGCGTGCGCGATTCGGCCCAGAGCTTCGGCGTCCGAGCCGCCGTCGGAGCGAGCGGCTCGAATGACGTCGGCGAGTTCGCCGAAGCCGTCCATGGCGACGGCCTCAGCGATTTGCTCCATGCCGGTGAAGTGCTTGTACAACACCGGTTGGCTGTACTCGATCTCGGTGGACAGCCGACGGGTCGTGACGGCATCCCAGCCGTCGGCCTCGGCCAGCTTGCGCGCCGTCGTGACAATCAGCCGCCGGCGCGCGGCACGCTCCCGCTCCCGGCGGTCCTCAATGCCCATGCCGAACGATAGCACGGCTAGAACTACTAGCGCTGCTATTGACGCGGCTGGAGCCCAAGGGTTAGCGTTGCTAACACCTACCTACGGAGCGGAGTTTTGACATGACCTTGGACTTGATCGCCCGCGCCGCCGCCCTGGCCGCACTGCTCGGCACCGCGGTGGTCTACGGCACCGATGTGTTCTGCGCGATGGTGCTGCGACCGGCCCTGGCCGCGGTCGACGATCGTGCCCTGGTTGCGGTCACAGGAAGCGTGCATCGATACGGAGACCGGCGAATGCCGGTGCCGGGGGTGCTCGGCGTTCTGGCCACCGCGGCGACCGCGGCGCTCGCAGCGGTGGCCGCGCACTGGCCACAGGCGATCGCCGCCGCCGCCGCCCTGATCGCGCTGTTGATCTGGATCGTCCTCTACACGCGGGTGAGCGCCCCCATCAATCGACAATTGACCGCGGCCGCCGATACCGGCCAGGACCTGCCGAACGGGCGTGCGCTGCAAGCCAAGTGGGACAGCATCATCGGCCCCCGCGCCGTGCTACAGGGTCTGGCGGTGAGCGCCCTGTGCGTGGCGCTGATGTTCTAAAGCACCCGCATAGCCGCGGCAAAGGCGAAATAGATTGAAGGAGCGCTGAATTCGATGTTTCAGCTCAGGATCTACACCCTGCGATCACCCGAGGCTCTCGCCCAATACGCAACGGTTCACTGGGCCCGCCACTTGAGGACATTCGCGTCGTTCGGTGTCACTACCCATGGCGTGTGGACCGAGCGCAGCGGCGCATCTCGCCTCATCACACTTATCGGCTACCCAACGGGGGCCGACCCTGAACAACTCACGCGGCAGATCATGACCGGTTCCGAATTCGCTGCCGACATGGCCGGCTTCGACATCGGCGACATCGTCGGTGTCCAGACGATACTGCTTGATCCGACACCGTTTTCACCAATCCACTGACGCAAACCCGGGAGTCCGTTACATGTCCATCACCACCACCATCGGCTACGTCCTGGCCGGACCGCTAGCCGCGGGCATCGTCTTCATCGGCGCGCGATTCCTCGTCTCGCCCCGTGTGGCCGCCGCCGGCTACGGTGTGCTGCCAGATCTGGACCAACCGTCCGCTGGCGCCTACTTGAGCGTCAAGGGCATACGTGACATCGCCACCGGATTGTTCGTCATCATCCTGTTGGCCGCGGGCGCAACCCACCTGGTGGGCTGGGTGATGCTGGCCGCCACCATCATTCCGCTGGCTGACGCGTCGATCGTGCTGCGCAACGGCGGCTCGAGGTCGGTCGCGTGGGGAGTCCACGGCGTCACCGCCGCCGTCATGGTCATCACTTCTGCGCTCTTGATCATTGCGTAGGCAGGAGCGCCCCCCGGAGCGGATATTTCACATCCGTTTCGCTGGAGTATGCCGAAGATTACACTGAGCGACGTGCCGTCGGGGTGCGGGCCGTGCCGCCCGCTGCGGAAGGACGCTGAGCGCAATCGCCAGCGGGTGGTTGAGGCTGCCCGAGACCTCTTCGCGTCGAGAGGGCTCGAGGCGACCCTCAATGACGTCGCGCACCACGCCGGTGTCGGAGTGGGCACCGTTTATCGGCGATTTGCCACCAAAGACGAGCTGGTCGAGGCGATCTTTGAAGATGGCATCGATCAGATCACGGCGCTCGCCGAGTCCGCGCTGCAAGAAAAGAACTCGTGGCGAGGGTTTGTGTGGTTCGTGCAGCAGTTATGCGAGCTCACCGCAACCGACCGGGGGTTGCGGGAAGCCGTATTCAGCAAGGCTTACGGGGGTGACCGCGTCGAGGCTTCGCGGCTGCGGCTAACCCCTACGGTGACGAAACTCGTTGAGCGGGCCAAGGACGACGGCTATTTGCACCCGGACATCTCACCTAACGACATGCCGTTCTTGGGCCTGATCGCGGGTACGGTCAGCGAGTACGCCGGCCATATCGAGCCGGAACTGTGGCGGCGATATGTGGCGATCCTCCTCGACGGTCTCCGCCACCGCAGGGGACAGAAACCGTTGACCGTCGAAGCGCTCGACGACGAACAGCTCGACGCCGCGATGCGCACCTGGTATCCCGCAGCGTCTAGCTGACCAGGCACCCGACCGATCGTCTCCGAGCGCGCATGACGGGCGAGCCCTAGTCATCCACGGCACATGAGCCTTACCTCCGTTGCCGGCAGCATCGCACCCATGAGCGCCAACGGATCCCGAGAACGCCGACTCAACCGTGCAGATTGGAACCCGGTGCCGAAGCGCACGCCGGTCGAGGTGTCGACCCCGCGAGCCGATGTGACCACCGTCCCACAGAAGCGGATTGACTTCATCCACTTAGGCGGTTAGGTTACCTCTTACTCCCCCACGTCGTCGTCGGTCATCCACTTCGCGCTGGCCGCATTTTCGCCGAAAGGCCCGTAGTTGACTGCCTTTTCCGATGCGACTCGAGTTCACACCATCCCGTCGGGCCCGAGCGTGACCCCGCCCGAACACCGCGGTGCGAGGCGATGGGCGCACGGCGATTCACGCGCCGGGTGCCGGCGATGAATGCGACGGTCGGGCTTGTGCGGCGGGTGTGGCTGCCGCTGCTCATCGTGGTGGCAGTCGCGGTCGGTGGCGTCGCGGTGACGAAGTTGCGTGCGGTCTTTGGCTCCAACCCCATCCTGGTGGCGCCCAACAGTTCTGACAGCGCAGCGGACTTCAACCCCAAGGTCGTCACCTACGAGGTGTTCGGCTCTGCGGCCAGGGCGGTCATCAATTACCTCGACCTCGACGGGAAGCCGCAGCGCGCCCCGGACGTGGTGTTGCCGTGGTCGTTGACGCTGCAGACCACCGCACCGGCGGCAACGCCCAATCTGCTTGCCCAGGGCGACGGCAGCTCCATTGCTTGTCGGATCACCGTTGATCGCGCGGTCAGGGACGAACGATCGGTGGCCGGGGTGAATGCCATGACCTTCTGCTTGGTGAAGTCGGCATGAGCGCCCTGATGGACCAAACCCAGACCGAGCCCATCCCGGCCGCCCGCCACGCGTCGCGCCCTGGGATACCGCGCACGATTCGGGTGCTGGCGGTGCCGATCATCCTTGCCTGGGTCGCCGTGGTCGTGGTTCTCAATACCGTTGTGCCGCAACTGGAGGTTGTCGGCAAGACCCGCGCGGTGTCGATGAGTCCCAATGATGCGCCGTCGATGATCGCCACCAAACGGGTGGGCAAGGTGTTTCACGAGTACGACACGAGCAGCTCGGTGATGATCGTGCTCGAAGGCGACAAACCGCTGGGTGCCGACGCCCACCAGTTCTATGACCGCGTGGTGCGCGAGCTGCGGGCTGACCCGAAGCATATCCAGCACGTGCAGGATTTCTGGGGTGATTCGTTCACCGCCGCTGCGGCACAAAGCGTCGACGGCAAGGCCGCCTACGTGCAGGTCTACATCGCCGGAGATCAGGGAGAAGCACTGGCCAACGAGTCGGTGGAGGCGGTGCGCCATGTCATCGCCAGCGTGCCCGCACCGGCGGGCGTCAAGGCCTATGTGACCGGTCCTGCGGCAATGAGCGCCGATCAAAACGAGACCGGCGACAAGAGCATGCAGGTGATCACGCTGCTCACCTTTGCCGTAATCATCACGATGCTGTTGCTCGTCTACCGATCGGTGGTCACGGTGGGCATCGTGTTGGTGATGGTGCTGCTGGAATTGGCCGGTGCTCGGGGATTGGTGGCCTTCCTCGGTTATTTCAAGGTTTTCGGCCTGACGACGTTTGCGACCAATCTGGTAGTGACGCTGGCGATCGCCGCGGCCACCGACTACGCCATCTTCCTGATCGGCCGCTACCAAGAAGCGCGTCGGCTGGGCCAGGACCGAGAAGCCGCTTATTACAGCATGTTTCACGGCACGGCCCACGTCGTGCTGGCTTCGGGAATGACTATTGCCGGGGCGGCCTTCTGCTTGCGCTTCACCCGTCTGCCGTACTTCCAGACCATGGGAATACCTTTGGCGATCGGCATGACGATCGTGGTCGCTGCGGCGTTGACACTCGGGCCGGCGCTGATCGCGGTGGCCAGTCGCTTTGGCCGGGTTCTCGATCCCAAACACATGACCCAGCCACGGGGATGGCGGCGTATCGGTGCGGCGACGGTGCGCTGGCCCGGCGCCATCCTGATCTGCGCGATCCTGATCGCGCTGGTCGGCTTGCTGACGCTGCCCGGCTACCACACCACCTACAACGACCGCATCTATTTACCCGCTAGCGTCCCGGCGAACGTCGGCTATGCGGCCGCGGATCGCCACTTCTCCCAAGCGAAGATGAATCCCGATCTGTTGATGGTCGAAGCCGATCACGATTTGCGTAACCCTGCCAGTTTCCTGGTGATCGACAAGATCGCCAAAGCCCTTGTGCGGGTGCACGGTATCGCCCAGGTGCAAACCATCACGCGGCCCGAGGGACGGCCGATCCAACACACCTCGATCCCCTACAACATCAGCATGAACAGCACCGGCCAGGTGATGAACAACGACTACCAACAGACCGTCCTGCAAAACACCCTCAAACAGGCCGACGACATGCAGGTCAGCATCGACTCGATGGAGAAAATGCAGGCCATCACCCAGCAACTGGCCGGCGTCACCCACAACATGGCCACCAAGATGAAGAAGACCAGCGGGGACGTACAGGACTTACGCGATCACATGGCCGATTTCGAAGATGTCTGGCGCCCGATCCGCAGCTACTTCTACTGGGAAAAGCATTGCTTCGATATCCCGGTCTGCTGGTCGCTGCGGTCGGTGTTCGACGCCCTGGACGGCATCAGCACCATGTCCGACGACCTCTCCGATCTGGTTCCCGACCTTGACCGCATGGACGCGTTGATGCCGCAGATGGTGGCCCTGATGCCGCCCATGATCGCGTCGATGAAAAATCAGAAACAGATGATGCTCAACCAGTATCAGGCCCAGAAAGCCCAGCAAGACCAAACCATGGCCTTGCAGGACAACGCCACAGCCATGGGCCAGGCGTTCGACGAGGCCAAAAACGACGACTCCTTCTACCTGCCGCCCGAAGCATTCGACAACGCCGACTTCAAACGCGGCGTGAAGCTGTTCTTGTCCCCGGACGGCCATGCCGTGCGGTTCACCATCATTCACCAAGGCGACCCGTTGACAGAGGAAGGCACGTCGCGCACGGCGCCGCTCAAAATCGCGGCAGCAGACGCTATCAAAGGGACACCGTTGGAGGGATCAAGGATCTACCTCGGTGGAAGCGCAGCCATGTACACCGACATGCAGAAGGGCGCCAACTACGACCTGCTCATCGTCGCGGTCGCCGCACTGATCTTGATCTTCATCATCATGGTGATCTTGACCCGGGCCGTGGCTGCCGCGGCGGTCATCGTGGGAACCGTGGTGTTGAGCCTGTCCGCGTCGTTTGGGCTCTCAGTGCTGCTGTGGCAACACATCATCGGCATTCCCCTGCACTGGATGGTGCTGCCGATGACGGTCATCATCCTGTTGGCCGTGGGATCCGACTACAACTTGCTACTGGTCTCGCGGATGAAGGAGGAAATCCACGCTGGGCTCAACACCGGCATCATCCGCGCCATGGTCGGCACCGGTTCCGTGGTCACCTCCGCCGGCCTGGTCTTCGCCTTCACGATGATGTCCATGGCCATAAGCAGACTCATCGTGATCGGACAAGTCGGGACCACCATCGGTCTCGGCCTGCTCTTCGACACTCTGATTGTCCGCTCGCTGATGACGCCCTCCCTGGCAGCCTTGCTGGGCAGGTGGTTCTGGTGGCCACGCCGCGTGCGGCCCCGACCCCTTGCCCAACCATGGCCGCAACCGCTGCATCACGAGTCCAAGGAGATGCAAAAAGTATGAGCAGCCCCGCACCACGCAGGTGACCCCCGGGCTGACTGAGAAGCGGGTCATTTCGGGACCACCCACTGGGTAGATGAAGAGGCTTTGGTGGACGGCTGATTCAGCATGCACCACACCGAAAATTCACCGCACTGAATCCAGTGGTACCGGTGGGCATCCCCAGACCCTCGACTTCCCGGCCACCATCTCGGGTGCGCCTTAAAATCGCCAGGAGTGAACACTTTCGGCAGCCGGGCGACCTCGACGCGGTGTACCGGTACCACGGCATCGACGCAGACAGCATCGTGCGCGCCGCGCTCGATGTCACGACGTGAATCAGTGGGAAGTCTGAGGCATCACCGCCGGGTTGAGGCCGCAATCAGCCGCACCGGCAGGTGGTCGTGACGATGGATGATGTTGTTGACCGCCCAGGTCGGCTCCGCGGTTACCTCGATGCGCTCGACGCTCTCGGTGAGCGCTTTGAGCATTGCGGTGGTCTCGATCCGCGCGAGGGCTTGACCGGCGCAGGCGTGCGCGCCGTTGCCGAACCCGACGTGGCGTCCGGCGTCATTGCGGATGTCGAAAACGTCGGGAGCATCCCACTCGCGCTCGTCACGGTTGGCTGAGGCGTAGATGAGCAGCAGCCGGGCGCCAGCAGCGATGGGCACACCCTCGATCTCCGTGCTGTGCACGGCCTTTCGAGTGAACGCGCGAAGCGGGGACTCGTAGCGCACGACTTCGTTGACGGCGTTGGGGATCAAAGAGCGATCGCTTTTGAGCAGTTCCCACTGGTCGGGATGCCGGGCGAACAGGTAGATGGCATTCGAGATAGCGCTGATGGTGGTGTCCAGCGACGGGGCGATGTAATCGATCATCAGCGGCGGCACTTCGTCGACGGCGAGATTGCCCTCGTCGACAGCGGTCAGGAGTTCATGGGCCATGCTGCCGGGTAACACGTTGCGGTCGCGTACGACGCGGCGCGCGAAGCACAGCATCTGCAGGCTGCGCGGTACGGCTTTAAGCGCCTGCAGGTTCACCGGTCCCAGGATGTCGAATGTAGCTGCGCCCCAATCGAGTAAGCGGGCTCGTTGATCGCGCGGCCACCCCACCAGATCGGGCACGACGGCCAGCGGTAGGGCCGTGGCGAGATCGGCGACCGCGTCCACCTGTTCCCGGCGCAGGGCGTCCTCGACGATGGAGCGGGCCTGGGCGTCGACGTCGTCGCCGAGCGCGCGCAGGGCGCGAGGCATCATGCGGTGCGCGAGGAGTTTTCGGCGCCGGTCATGGTCGGCGCCGTCGCTGTTGAGGGTGGTGCCGCGCGAGAGGCGGTTGGCCAGCGGGTTGGCTGCGACCCCGTGTCCGGACAGGAACTGGCCGTCGTCGCGCAGGGTGGCCTTGCATGCGGCGTAGCGCGGCAGCGCGTAGAGGCGGTGACGGGTCAGCCAAACGACGGGCCCAAGTTCACGCAAGGCACGGTAGTGCGGGTGGGGGTCGAGAATCGCTGCGCGGGTGTAGATGTCGGGCCGGTACACCGGTACAGCAGAGGGGCGACGAAACACGGGGACGATTCCTATTCCTAGTGGGCCGGGCCGATACGTTGCGAGATGTCCGACGCTCGGTCGACCAGGAACAGCGGGACAGCGCGGCACAGGGTGGTGAGGTTGCGGCCGGCGATCATGACGGTGCGGTCGGGTCGGATCACCGCGGCCTCCACGTGGTGGCGGTTCAGCCAGTGCGCCAACTCCGACCCTGCGGCGGCGTGGATCGCGCGGGCACCGCGTGATGCCACGATGTCCCGCTGCGACGGGGTCAGCTCGACGGTGGTGATCACGCCGAAGCCTGTTCCCAATGCGTCGTCGAGCCGATAACCGTTGCCCAGAAACGGGTTTGGGCAGAGCCGCCCCGTGATACCGCGGGTCGCCAGGGTGCGCCGAACCAGCGTCGAGGACCGCAGCGGCGGGGTCTGCGAATCGGTGACCTTCGCCCGCAGCCCGGGCACCAGGTGCACGCGGGGCAGCACGACGGCGCGGGCGGCCGCGCCGAGCCGGCCGCCAAACGTCATGGCGCGTCCGACGTTGAGCGCCAAGGCGATCATGGCGCGGGCATGCGGCCGTCGCTCGGCCTCGTAGCTGTCGAGCACACTGGGCGCGAGACCTCCGCGCTGGACGGCGGCGATCTTCCATGCCAAGTTCATCGCGTCGCGCAGTCCGGCACCCATGCCCTGACCGATGAACGGCGGGGTGAGATGGGCCGCGTCGCCGAGCAGAAAGATGTTCCCACGCCGCCAGCGGTCGGCGATCTGAGCGCGGAAGGTGTACTCGGCGGCCCGCATCACGCGCAGGTCCGCGTCGGCGACGTGTTGCGTCCACGGGGCGATCAGCGGCCGCAGGGCGGCCAGGGTGGCGTAGTCGTCGACCGATTCGTGATCGAGCAGCGCGAACTCCCAGCGGTACCTCGTGGGTCCGATACGCATGTAGGTCCCGGCCCGCTGCCCGTCGCAGACCTGATGCACGCCGTCCCACTGCTGCAGGTCGTTGGTGGTGGTGATGTCGACGACCAGCCAGCGCTGGTCGAACTTCAGGTTGCGCATCGACGCGCCTATGGCGCCGCGCACTGTGCTGTTGGCACCGTCGCAGCCCAGCACGTAGTCGGCGCTGATGGTCGACTCGAGGTTGGTCATGCGGTCGCGGATCCGCAGGTGCAGTGGACCTGCCGCATCGTTTGCGGTCACCCCGAGAACCTCGACGTCACCTCGGAATCGGGCGTGCGGAAAACGGGCGAGGTTGCGGCGGAGCAACTCCTCGAGTTCGGGTTGGTCGAACATGCTTGCCGCTGGAAAGCCGTTCTGCGTCACCGGTGTATCGCGCCGGAATTCTGCCAGTACCTTCAGATTCCGGTCCACCAAGCGCAGACCGCGGGCCGGACGGGAGATCGCGGCGAAGTCGTCGGCGATGCCGAGCCGGGCCAGGATGCGGTAGACCTCATCATCGAGGTGCACGGCGCGCGGCTGCGGATAGACCTGCGGCCACCGGTCCAGCACCAGGGTGTCCACCCCGTACTGCGCGAGCAAGGTCGCCGCGGTGATGCCGGTGGGACCGCCGCCCACGATGGCCACCGAGACATGCTCGGCGGGCGCGCCACTGGGGGCGCTCATGCGTGGCGCACCGCCAACCGTTGGGCGCCGAGATCGATGGCGCCGTCGTCGGTGGCAATGGAGGCCTCGACGACGTCGCCGTGCTGCAGATACTTCGGGTTCTTCGCCTGTCGGGAGAAGAAGGCTTTCCACTTGACGGCCGGCGGTAGCAGATTGCCGATGATCTCGATTGGCTTGGGCGGGGCGGTCAGCGCGGTGCCGGCCGGGGTGCCGGTGAGGATCAGGTCGCCGGCCGCGAGGTCTTGGAATCGTGTCAGCGATTGCAGTGCTTGTAGCGGTCGGTAGAGCATGTCGCCGTCGACGACCGAATTCTGGCGCTCCTCGCCGCTGACGCTCAGGCGCAGCCGCAGGTCGCCGAATCGGGTCAGCTCGGTAGGGTCGACGAGCACCAGCGCCGGCCCTACCGGGGTGAAGGTCGGGTACGACTTCGCCTCGTAGAACTGCGTTTGCGGCAATTGGATGTCGCGGGCGGACACGTCGTTGGTGATGGTCAGACCGGCGATGTACTCGGCCAGGTTCGCGTCGGTGATGGTGGTGCCCACCGGGATGTCGCGCCCGATGACGAGGCCGATTTCGACCTCGTAGTCCAGCAGCACCACATGTGGCGGGCGGACGATCGCGCCGAAGGGGCCGGTGATGGAGGCCGAGGACTTCCGAAAAAAGGTCAGCGGCACCGTCTTTGGGTCCATACCGGAATCGATGACGTGGGATTCGAAGTTGGTCATCTGGGCGACGACGCGGCATGGGGTGGTCACCGGGGACAGCAGCTGCAGTTCGTCGAGGGCGACGGTGCCGGCCATGGCGGCAGCCGCGTCGATCGCGGCTCTGTCGGCGAGGAGTTCGGCCGTGGTGGCGGCGTTGGTGTCGATGCGGGCGGCGCCGGTGGCGTTGTGCGCCCACCAGCCGTCGGCGGTGCGGAGGACGGAAATGGTCACGAGATCGCTACTTTCAGTAATCCGATGAGCCGGTTGAGGTCGAATTCGTTGTCCGCGCGCAGGGCGGTGAGCATCGAGGTCAGCTGATGGCGCGCCGCGCGGGGGTCGGCGTCGAGGAAGTCTTTGGTCGCCGGTGGTCCCCACTGCGCCAGGCCGGATGCGGTGAAGGGGGCCCAGCCGGGTTCGAGGGTGTTGTCGAACATGTCACCGTCGGTGAAGTGTTCGACGAGGAAGCCGTCCGGGTCGCGCCAATAGTCGAACAGTTGGCTGCCCTGGATGTGGCGACCGATACCCCAGGACCGGTGGTAGCCGCGTTCACGCAGGTATTCACCACCGGCGGCCAGCGCGTCGAGATCGCTGACTTCGTAGGCGGAGTGGATGTAGCGGTTGGCCGGTCCGAGTGCCAGGGCGAGGGTGTGGTGGTCGGTCGGGGTGGTGCCGCGGTCGCAGCGGATAAAACTCATTGCCGGGCCGCGGGCGCGCTGGCCGGGGAAGAACAGGAAGTCGCTGACGATCATCCCGAAGGTGTCCAGATACCAGTTGAGTGTGCGCAGGTAGGTGGTGGACTGCAGTACGACGTGACCGAGGCGTTGCACGCGGGCGGGCACGCGAGGCGGCCGCACGGTGGCGTTGATCCGCGCGTCGTCGGGCCCGGTGTTGACGACCTGCGGGGCCTGAGCGGGTTGGGCCGGCAGCTCGTGGAGACCGGCGACGACCTTGACCGCCATGCCGCTGGGATCGGTCAGATGCACCGCCACTCCCCCGATCGATTCCGGGAGCGGCTGCAGCGAGGCGCCGGTTTTGTCCGCCAGACGGACCAGGTCGACCTCGTCGGCCGCGCGCAGCGCGAGTCCGGCGAATCGGCTGCGCTGCCCGCGACGCAGTACGACGCATGCCGAGCCGGCGTTGGTGCCGCGCAGATGCAGCTGCTGGGGCTCGCGTAGGGCGATGCCGAACCCGAAAGCTCGGGCGAAGGCCTCCGCGCGGACCAGGTCGGGCTTGTCGAACTCGAGCCAGGCGATGTCGGCCACCCGAATGATGGGATCCCGCGACCGGCCGGGATGTTCGCCGCGCAGGGCGCCCTGGTCGCTGTGCAGACCCGCGTGCCCGTCGCTCACTGGCGTCACTCTCTGTGCCACGCGCTGCCCTCCTCGCCTTCGATCTGACGAAATCGTCACATACGTACGAATGCTCAGTCAAGGGTTCTGACGATATCCTCAGGATTGAGCCGAACCTGATAACCTGTGGCCCATGGACATGCCCGAGCGCGATGCCGCTGAGTCGTCGAACACGCCGGTCAACCGCCTGGAACGACGCAAGATGCGCACGCGCAACGCTCTGGTGCGGGCGGCGAAAGGGTTTATCGCGCAGGGCAAACTCAGCGTTCCCATACTGGAAATCACCCAGGCCGCCGATGTGGGCATGGGGTCCTTCTACAACCACTTCTCGAGCAAGGAGGAGCTGTTCGCCGCGGCCGTGACCGACGCCCTCGACGACCTCGGTGCCCTGCTCGACGGCTTCACCGGATCGATCTCGGACCCAGCCGAAACTTTTGCCGCCAACTACCGCCTGAGCGGGCGACTGTTCCGTTACCGCCCGCAGGAGGCCGCGTTGCTGCTGGCGCACGGAGACTCGCTCATCCTGTCCGACCGCGGACTGTCGCCGCGGGCGCGACGCGACATCGCCGCGGCGATCGACCAGGGACGGTTCACAATCGGCGATCCCGAACTGGGCTTGGCCATCGCCGGAGGCATGTTCATCGGCCTGGCCACGCTGCTGCGGGAGCGTCCCGAACGTGACACCGACGCCACCGTCGACGCGGTCACCGAACGCCTCCTGCGGACGCTCGGCATGACGCCCAAACAGGCCAGCGCGCTGTGCCGCAAGCCGCTGCCCGACATCTCATCATTGCGCGAATCGCCCGTCGACTGGCCCACCCCGATAACACCCGCCTCGATCGACCCCCACTGAAACACGTTCGCCTCCGCGCGACCCCGATACCTTCTCGCGCTGCGAACGCGCGCCCGCGCGGTTAACATCGGTACATACTCCTGCGGCACAGCCAGCAGCCGCAGTTCTTCATTTCGCGTGGGACGCAGGACCATGCAGAAGCCCGTCCCCACTTGATCCAAGGAAATTTCATGAGCGACCCTCTGTTTGCCGGTTTTTCGGACGCCGGCTGGGATCACGCACCGTGGGATGTCGAACCGATATTCTCGGCCGAAGAAATGCAAATTTTACTAAATCCGGAGCTGTCGGTCGCCGAAGCCGCCGACCGCGTCGGCTGCGTCGAACACGACGTCCGACGTTTACGGCGAGCGGCCTCCTAGCCTCAGTGCATTCACCAAAACGGCCGGCTACTGGACGCTGCGCTCGGATCTGTGTTTAATCCTGATCGCCGGAACCGAGGCCTTGTTACGAGACGTGAACTGCTCGCGCATCGCGAACAGCGTTGTCCCTTCACGCACTTCGTCCGGTGGCGCTTTTCGATCAGGCGCGGCCGTGGAGCGTGACATGGTAGCCGTCGGGGTCGGCGAAGGTGAATGTCCGGCCGAAGGGGCCGTCGATCGGCGCGGAGACGATGGTGTGACCATCGGCGACGAGCGCATCGTGGATGGCCTGGACGTCGTTGGCGTGGAGCCAGATCGCGGTACCGATGCCGGGCTGAGCAACGGATGCGAGGTCGGTGCCCGGAATGACGTCGCGGATTGCGAACGCGATCGGCTTCGTCTCGAACACGACGGCGTGCGGAGGCCCGGCCTGCGATCGGACGAGGCCGAGGTATCGCTCGTAGAAGGCCTGCGACGCAGCGAGATCGCGCGCTTGGAGCGAGATGAAGTCAGGACCGGTGGCAGGCATGAGGCGACTCCTTCGACGTATGTCAGTTTTCTGACATACGTGACTGTATGTCAGAATGCTGACATGAGTCAAGGCGGTGTGGGCGTCGACTTGGAGACGTCACTGGGTTACGTGCTGAAAGAGGCGTCGAGTGCACTTCGCGCAGCCATGGAGGAGGTGCTGCGGCCACTCGGGATGAGCGTGACGCACTACTCGTGCCTCGAGTTGCTGGCTCAACGCCCGGGCTTGTCGAACTCCGAGCTCGCCCGGGGCGCGTTCGTGACACGGCAGTCGATGAACGTGCTGCTGCAGGCTCTGGAACGAGACGGCTTCGTGACCAGGCCCGCCGAGGCACCCGTCGGGAAGGTCCTTCCGACCCGGCTCACACCCCGCGGCCGACGGAGCCTCGAGAAGGCGTCGGCGGCGGTCCGTTCCGTCGAGGTCAGAATGCTGGCCGGCCTTAGCGAGGCCGAGCAGTCACAGGCGTTCCGGATCTTGCAGAGCATGGTCCATTCCCTGCGCGACGGCAAAGACGGCGCGTAGCTCGTTCATTTGCGCTCCACGCGCCTGCAATGTCCGCAGGCGCCGCCGCCCGATCATCCGTGGCGGACGTAGCCGAATAACGGGGACGACGTGTCGAGACGCCGTGCAACTCCTTGTCGACACGGTTGGTTCTGGCGCGCTGCACCGATCCTCTTCATTGGGCCGAAAACTACATGATCTAAACATGATTGCCCAGCATGGACTGGCCAACCAGCGGGTCTGGGGAATGGGCTGGCGGGTTGTGCTTCGGCAAGCGGCCGCCCTCCCCGCGTATTGATCTGCAGCTCGCGACATTTCAGTCGCTGCGAACCTGAGCAACGCCGACGCGTGGGTGAGCCGGTCGAGGTGCTCGTCGTTCTTTTTGACGACCGGTTGATGACGTCCGTGGGGGCCAACAGGGCGGCCGCTTGCTGCTCGAACAGGGCCGTGTCCGGCAGGCCAGGGGTACCAAAGGTTTGTCGGATGCGGCTACC
>NZ_LZMG01000362.1:0-10272 GCF_001673615.1 Mycobacterium sp. 1245499.0 | reverse complement strand
TAGACAAGCGCCTTGTCGGTGATCTGATCACCCCACGTCTCGGAGACCGCCGCGTCGCTGATCGCGCTGGCCGTGTTCTTGGTGCTGGTCGGCGTCTACATCATGGTGCGCTACGAGCGGTACATGGCCATCTCCGCGCTGACGACCATGGTGTTCGACCTCAGCGTCACCGCGGGGGTGTACTCGCTGGTCGGTTTCGAGGTCACGCCCGCCACCGTCATCGGCCTGCTGACGATTCTCGGCTTCTCCCTCTACGACACCGTCATCGTGTTCGACAAGGTCGAGGAGAACACCCACGGCTTCCAGCACACCACCCGGCGCACGTTCGCCGAGCAGGCCAACCTCGCGATCAACCAGACGTTCATGCGGTCCATCAACACCAGCCTGATCAGCGTGCTGCCGGTGCTCGCGCTGATGGTGGTGGCGGTGTGGCTGCTGGGCGTCGGCACGCTGAAGGACCTGGCGCTGGTGCAGCTGGTCGGCATCCTGGTCGGCACGTACTCGTCGATCTTCTTCGCCACGCCGCTGCTGGTCACGCTGCGCGAGCGCACCGAGCTGGTGCGCACCCACACCCGCCGCGTGACGCGGCGGCGCAGCCCCGGCTCACGCGCGGCGGCCGAGACCGCCGGTGACGACGACGCCGACACCGCCGGGGAAGCGAAAGAAGCGACGACGACGGCGGCCGAGCCGGCCAAGCCCGCGCCGAGCAAGCCGGCACCGGGAGCTCGCCCCGTGCGGCCGACCGGGACCCGGCGTCCCACCGGCAAGCGGAACGTCGGCCGGCGGTAGTCACCATGGCCACCAGCTACCGGGGAACTGGGGCCGGTCGTCGTAGCGTGCTGGTCGGCCGCCGGGCCCTGACGGGGTGGATCGGCGCCGGATTGGCGGTGGTGCTGGCGGCGGGTGTCACGCTGACGGCCTGTTCGGGCAGCGCCGCCTCCCAGATCGACTACGTGGTCGACGGCCCGCTGTCCACCTACAACACCAACACCGTCGTCGGCGCCGCATCGGCCGGGGCGCAGGCGTTCGCCCGCACGCTCACCGGGTTCAGCTATCACGGCCCCGACGGGCAGATCGTCGCCGACCGCGACTTCGGCACCGTGTCGGTGGTCGGCGGCACCCCGCTGGTGCTGGACTACCAGATCGCCGACAACGCCGTCTACTCCGACGGCAAGCCGGTGACCTGCGACGACATCGTGCTCGCCTGGGCGGCGCAGTCCGGCAAGTTTCCCGACTTCCACGCCGCCACCCAGGCCGGCTACCTCGACATCGCCAACGTCGAATGCATCCCCGGGCAGAAGAAGGCCCGGGTGTCGTTCATCCCGGACCGCGGCGTCGTCGACTACAACCAGCTGTTCACCGCGACCTCGTTGATGCCGTCGCACGTCATCGCCGACCAACTCAACGTCGACGTGACCGCGGCCCTGCTCAGCAACAACGGGCCGCTGGTGGCCCAGATCGCGAAGCTGTGGAACACCATCTGGGACCTCAAGCCCGGGCTCCAAAAAGACGTGCTCGAAAAGCGTTTCCCGTCGTCGGGGCCGTACAAAATCGAATCCATCCTCGATGGCGGCGCGGTGGTGCTGGTCGCCAACGACCGGTGGTGGGGACCCAAGGCCATCACCAAGCGGGTCACCGTGTGGTCGCAGGGGCCCGACATCCAGGATCGGGTCAACAGCCGCAGCGTCGACGTGGTCGACGTCGCCGCGGGTTCGTCCGGCGCCCTGACCACACCCGATAACTACGAGCGCTCCGATGGCCCGTCGAGCGGCATCGAGCAGCTGATCTTCGCCCCGCAGGGTCCGCTGGCCGCGCCCAAGGCCCGGCGCGCGGTCGCGCTGTGCACGCCGCGCGACTCGCTGGCCAAGGACGCCGGGACGCCGATCGCCAACTCGCGCCTGGATCCGGTGATCGATGACGCCGTGTCGGCCGCCGACGGGGCGGGCGAGGCCGACGCGTTCGCCAAGGCCGATCCGGGCGCGGCGCGCGCCGCGCTGGGCGGTGCGCCGCTGACGGTGCGGATCGGCTACCAGGGACCCAACGCGCGGCTCGCGGTCAACGTCGGCGTCATCACCAAGGCGTGCGCCGCGGCCGGGATCACCGTTACCGGCGTCATCCTGGACAGCTCGGGGCCGCAGGCGCTCAAGGACGGCAAGATCGACGCGCTGCTGGCCAGCACCGGCGGGGCCACCGGCAGCGGGTCGACGGGGTCGTCGGCGCTGGATGCCTACGCGCTGCACACCGGCAACGGCAACAACCTGTCCGGATACAGCAACCCGCAGGTCGACAACGCGATCGGGGCGCTGGCGGTCTCGGCCGACGCCGCCGAGCGCGCCAGGCTGCTGACCGAGACCGCGCCGGTACTGTGGGGCGACATGCCCACCCTGCCGCTGTACCGGCAGCAGCGCACGCTGCTGACCTCGAAGAAGATGTACGCGGTGAGCAAGAACCCGACCCGCTGGGGCGCGGGCTGGAACATGGACCGATGGGCCCTGATCCAGTGAGGCTCCGATGACCAACGCCGCCGGGTTGATCGCGTCGCTGACGCGCAAGGTGGCCGATTTTCCCAAGCCGGGCGTCCAGTTCAAGGACCTCACCCCGGTGTTCGCGGACGCGACGGCGATGACCGCGATCACCGGCGCGCTGGCCGAGATCGCCTCGGGCGCCGATCTGGTGGCCGGCATCGAGGCCCGCGGGTTCCTGCTGGCCGCGGCCGTCGCCGAGCGGCTGCAGACCGGCGTGCTGGCCATCCGCAAGGCCGGGAAATTGCCGCCGCCGGTGCACGCCGAGACCTACGACCTGGAGTACGGCAGCGCCACGCTGGAGATTCCCGCCGACGGCCTGGACCTGCGCGGGCGCAACATCGCGATCATCGACGACGTGCTGGCCAGCGGGGGCACCCTGGCCGCCGCGGTCCGGCTGCTCGAGCGTGCCGGGGCGCACGTGACGACGGCCGCGGTGGTCTTCGAACTGAGCGCGCTGTGTGGCCGGGAAGCGGTCGCGCCATTGGCCGTGCACAGCCTGACTTGCGAGTAGCGCTCTCCCATTGGAGATATCCTCGAATTCGGAGGTGACCAACGTGGCGGAGGACAACAGCGCGGCGCAAGCGCTTGACGCGCCCACTAACGTCTCGGAGTCGCCGGCCATCACGCAGCCGATGGAGGTTCCGGAGCCCCCGACGGAGTCCCTGAAAACGTCGAGCAGCGCGTCGCGGCGGGTGCGGGCCAGGCTGGCCCGCCGGATGACCGCCCAGCGCAGCACCCTCAACCCGGTGCTCGAACCGCTGGTGGCGGTGCACCGGGAGATCTACCCGAAGGCCAACGTGTCGCTGCTGCAGCGGGCCTTCGAGGTCGCCGACTCCCGCCACGCCACCCAGTTACGCCATTCCGGGGACCCCTACATCACCCATCCGCTGGCCGTCGCCACCATTCTGGCCGAATTGGGCATGGACACCACGACTTTGGTGGCCGCGCTGTTGCACGACACCGTCGAGGACACCGGATACACGCTGGACGCCTTGAGCGAGGAATTCGGTGAAGAGGTGGGCCATCTGGTCGACGGCGTGACGAAACTGGACCGGGTGGTGCTGGGCAGTGCCGCCGAGGGCGAGACGATCCGCAAGATGATCACCGCGATGGCCCGCGATCCCCGCGTGCTGGTGATCAAGGTGGCCGACCGGCTGCACAACATGCGCACCATGCGGTTCCTGCCGCCGGAGAAGCAGGCGCGCAAGGCCCGCGAGACGCTGGAAGTCATTGCGCCCCTTGCGCATCGGCTCGGGATGGCCAGCGTCAAATGGGAACTGGAAGACCTGTCGTTCGCGATCCTGCACCCCAAGAAGTACGACGAGATCGTGCGGCTGGTCGCCGGGCGTGCGCCGTCGCGCGACACCTATCTGGCCAAGGTCCGCGCCGAGATCGTCAACACGCTGAGCGCGTCGAAGATCAAGGCGACGGTGGAGGGCCGGCCCAAGCACTACTGGTCGATCTACCAGAAGATGATCGTCAAGGGCCGCGACTTCGACGACATCCACGACCTGGTCGGCATCCGCATCCTGTGCGACGAGATCCGCGACTGCTATGCCGCCGTCGGCGTGGTGCACTCGCTGTGGCAGCCGATGGCGGGGCGGTTCAAGGACTACATCGCCCAGCCGAGATACGGGGTGTACCAGTCGTTGCACACCACCGTGGTGGGGCCGGAAGGCAAGCCGCTGGAAGTGCAGATCCGCACCCGCGACATGCACCGGACCGCCGAATACGGCATCGCCGCGCACTGGCGTTACAAGGAAGCCAAGGGGCGCAACGGCGTTCCGCATCCGCACGCCGCCGCGGAGATCGACGACATGGCCTGGATGCGTCAGCTGCTCGACTGGCAACGGGAGGCCGCGGACCCGGGCGAGTTCCTCGAGTCACTGCGTTATGACCTTGCGGTACAAGAGATCTTCGTGTTCACCCCGAAGGGTGACGTGATCACCCTGCCCAACGGCTCCACGCCGGTGGACTTCGCCTACGCGGTGCACACCGAGGTCGGCCACCGCTGCATCGGCGCCCGGGTCAACGGTCGGCTGGTGGCACTGGAGCGCAAGCTGGAAAACGGCGAAGTCGTCGAGGTTTTCACCTCCAAGGCGGCCAACGCCGGGCCGTCGCGGGACTGGCAGCAATTCGTGGTCTCGCCGCGCGCCAAGGCCAAGATCCGGCAGTGGTTCGCCAAGGAGCGCCGCGAGGAGGCGCTCGAATCCGGCAAGGACGCCATGGCCCGCGAGGTCCGCCGGGGCGGACTTCCGTTGCAGCGCTTGGTCAATGGCGAAACGCTCGCGGCGGTGGCCCGCGAGCTGCACTACACCGACGTCTCCGCGCTCTACACCGCGATCGGTGAGGGCCACGTGTCGGCCCGGCACGTCGTGCAGCGGCTGCTGGCCGAGCTCGGCGGCATCGACCAGGCCGAGGAGGACCTCGCCGAACGCTCCACGCCGACAACGATGTTGCGCCGCCCGCGCAGCAGCGACGACGTCGGCGTCTCGGTGCCCGGTGCGCCGGGTGTGCTGACCAAGCTGGCGAAGTGCTGCACACCGGTGCCCGGCGACCAGATCATGGGGTTCGTCACCCGCGGCGGTGGGGTGAGCGTGCACCGCACCGACTGCACCAACGCCGCCTCGCTGCAGCAGCAGTCCGAGCGGATCATCGAAGTGCATTGGGCGCCTTCGCCGTCGTCGGTGTTTCTGGTGGCCATCCAGGTCGAGGCGCTCGACCGGCACCGGCTGCTCTCGGACGTCACCCGGGTGCTGGCCGACGAGAAGGTCAACATCTTGTCCGCGTCGGTGACCACCTCCGGTGACCGGGTTGCGATCAGCCGCTTCACCTTTGAGATGGGCGACCCCAAGCATCTCGGCCACCTGCTCAACGTCGTGCGCAACGTCGAAGGCGTGTACGACGTCTACCGCGTGACGTCCGCGGCCTGAGCCCTAGCTCAGCCGCACCGAGGTGATCTTCACCGGGTTGGTGGGCGCGCCGCTTTGCCGATTGCCGGCGATACCGGCCCGGGCGATCTTGTCCAGGGTGGCCAGCCCCGCCTGGTCGATGGTGCCCAGCACCGTGCTCTGCGGTTCCATCTCGGAATCCTGGAAGATCAAGGCGAATTGGCTGCCGTTGGTGTTGGGTCCCTCGGTGGCCATGACGATGGTGCCGCGCGGATACACCACCGTCGCGCGCAGCGCGGGGTCGTCGGGCTTGTATTGGTCGGCGGGGTACTCGTCGGCGAATTCGTAACCGGGGCCACCGGATCCGTCCACCTCGGGGCCGCCGCACAACAGCGACCCGCCATCGGGCGAGCTGATCAACCGGGCGCATTGGGTGTTGTCGAAGAATTGCTGCTTGACCAGGCTGATGAAGCTGTTCACCGTGCACGGCGACTCGGAATTGGCGAGCTGGATCGCGATGTCACCGACGTTGGTGGAGATGACGGCGCCGATCTGCGGGGGAGTGGTCGACACCCGGCCCGACGGGGGCGGGTTCACCGGCCGGCTGACCGGATCGGGCACCGACCGGTACTGGCAGTCGGCACCCAGGTCGGGCGGCGGTGCGAACGCCGGCAGCGGCGGCGCCGTCGCCGACGCCGGGCCACTGGAACCGGGGTTGGATCCGGTCCTGCCGGGCGCCCGGGCCCGGGTCTGGGTGGAGGATGCCGCGCTGTCCGCGGAGCCGTGACTCTGGGTCACCAACGCGAAGACCAGCGCCGCCACCGCCGCCAGCGCCAGCGCCGACGCGCCGACGATGCCCACCAGCAAACGCCTGGAATGCGTTGGGCGGCCGGGTGCTTGCCGCGGATCCGGGCTGCCGCCGGGCTGCGGTGGCGGTGCCGGCGGGGCGACGCCGACCGGTCCCGTCGCCGGGCTCGGCAGCGCGGCCCTGGCGGCCTCGGCGAGCTCCATCGCCGTCTGATACCGCTGTTCGGGGTCCTTGACCATGCCCCGGGCGACGACCGCGTCGAAGGCCGCGGGCACCTCGGGCGCGATCGCCGACGGTCGCGGCGGCGGGGCGTTCAGGTGCGCGTTGAGCTGTTCTTCGAGGCTGTCGCCCGCGAATGGGCGCTTGCCGGTCAGGCACTCGTGCAGCACGCAGGCCAACGAGTAGACGTCGGCACGATGATCGGTTTTGCCCTTGAAGCGCTCGGGCGCCATGTAGGCGACGGTGCCCATCGTGGCGCCGGTCTGCGTGAGCTGAGTGTCGGCCTCCGCGCGGGCAAGGCCGAAGTCGATCAGGTAGACGAAGTTGCGCGCGGTGGTGATCAAGATGTTCATCGGCTTGATGTCGCGGTGGATCAAGCCCGCCTGTCGCGCGCTATCCAGCGCTGCCGCAACCTGTTCGATGACCGCTACCGTCTGCTCCGGGCTGAGCCGGCCGCCGCTTTCGGCGATGTAGTGCGACAGGTCGCGGCCCTCGATCAGTCGCATGTCGACGTAGAGCCGGCCGTCGATTTCGCCGTAGCCGTGAATCGGCACCACGTGCGGGTCGGTGAGGCCGGCCGCGATGCGGGCCTCACGGCGGAAACGCTGCTGGAAGTCCTGGTCCTCGGCCAGATGCGGCGGGAGCACTTTGAGCGCCACCACCCGGTCTGTGGTCGCGTCGTAGGCCCGGTAGACCCGGCCCATGCCGCCGCGTCCCAACAGGTCCAGTATTCGGTAATGGCCGAATGTGTCCGGATCCAGATTCACCCAACGACCATAAGCCGTCGGCGGTGCACGTCGGGCGAATCCCGCCGATCAGAGGGCGTTTCGCGCCCGGCGCACGCGCCGCGCTTGCGATCGGCGCTAGTCGAGCAGCAGCGAGGTGATGGTCACCTCGGTCGCGGGGGCGCCGTCTTCACCGCCGCCGGCGACGCCGGCCTTGGCGATCTTGTCCAATGTGGCCAGGCCGTCGGGCTGGATGGTGCCGAACACGGTGTATTGCGGCGGCAGCTGGGAGTCCTTGTATACCAGGAAGAATTGGCTGCCGTTGGTGCCGGGCCCGGCGTTGGCCATGGCCAGCGTGCCGCGCGGATAGAGGACGGGCTCCTGCGCCTTGGGGTCGTTCAGCGGGTACTGGTCGGTCGGGTACTCGTTGGCGAATTGATAGCCCGGACCGCCGGTGCCCTCGCCCTTGGGGTCGCCGCACTGCAGCACGCCCAGGCCCTGGGAGGTGGTCAACCGGTGGCATTTGGTGTTGTCGAAGTATTTCTGGCCGATCAGACTCGCGAAACTGTTGACCGTGCAGGGTGATTCGTTGTTCGCCAGCATCAGGCCGATGTGGCCCTGATTGGTCACCATGCTGGCGCTCACCTGGGCCGGATCGGTCGGCACCTTGCCGGTTCGCGGCGGCTTGACCTGCTTGGCGGCCGGCTCGGGGGAGGCCGGGTACTGACAGTTGGCGCCCAGCTCGGCCGACGGCTTGAACGGCGGCAGCGGCGCGGCGTTCGGGGTCGGCCCCGCGGGGGTCGTGGACTCCGGTGAGCTGGTGCTGCTGGTGGTCGTCGACGCCGCGGTGTTGCTCTTGTGGTCGTGCTTGGTGTTGACGATCGTGATCACCACCGCCACGATCACGGCCACGGCGACGATCGAGGCGGCCGCGATCAGCACGATCCGGCGCGTCTTGGCTTGCTTCGCGCGCCGTTCCAGCTGCCGTTCGAGCTTGCGTTTGGCGTTGGCGCGTCGCTGTTCGTTGGTCGGCACGGCCGCTATGCCTCCATGCTGGTGAAGTCGGAGTCCCGTAGACGGGTGAGGTGCCAGCTCAGGCTAATGTGGGCGCCGCGACTCGTGTCAAGTGGGGCCCGTGGGAAACTGGGAAGCGTGTTGATCACCGGATTCCCCGCCGGCATGTTGCAGTGCAACTGCTACGTGGTGGCCGAACGGCCTGGGACGGACGCCGTCATCGTGGATCCGGGACAGCGGGTGATGGGCGCACTGCGCAACATCCTGGACAAGAACCGGTTGACGCCGGCCGCGGTGCTGCTCACCCACGGACACATCGACCACATGTGGTCGGCGCAGAAGGTGTCCGACACCTACGGTTGCCCGACCTACATCCATCCCGAGGACAGGTTCATGCTCACCGACCCGATCTACGGCCTGGGCCCGCGCCTGGCGCAGATGGTCGCGGGCGCGTTCTGGCGGGAGCCCAAGCAGGTCGTCGAGTTGGACCGCGACGGCGACAAGCTGGACCTGGGCAGCGTGACCGTCAACGTCGACCACACGCCCGGGCACACCCGGGGATCGGTGATCTTTCGGGTCGACGGGGGGACGAAGGACGGGAAAGACTTGGTGTTCACCGGTGACACGCTCTTCGAGCGCGCGGTGGGGCGCACCGACCTGTTCGGCGGCAGCGGCCGCGACCTGCTGACCTCGATCGTCGACAAGCTGCTGGTGCTCGATGACGACACCGTGGTGCTGCCCGGGCACGGCAACTCCACCACCATCGGCGCCGAGCGCCGCCTCAACCCGTTCCTCGAAGGCCTGTAGCCCGTGCCGGAGTTCGCTGCGCCCAAGGGCGTGCCCGACTATGTCCCGCCGGACTCGGCGCAATTCGTCGCGGTGCGCGACGGCCTGCTGGGTGCCGCCCGCCGGGCCGGCTACGGCGATATCGAGCTGCCCATCTTCGAGGACACGGCCCTGTTCGCCCGCGGCGTCGGTGAATCCACCGACGTGGTGTCCAAAGAGATGTACACGTTCGCCGACCGCGGCGACCGCTCGGTGACGCTGCGGCCCGAGGGAACCGCCGGGGTGGTGCGTGCGGTCATCGAGCACGGGCTGGACCGCGGCGCGCTGCCGGTCAAACTCTGTTACGCGGGGCCGTTTTTCCGCTACGAGCGTCCGCAGGCCGGCCGCTATCGCCAGCTGCAGCAGGTCGGAGTGGAGGCGATCGGCGTCGACGACCCGGCCCTGGACGCCGAGGTGATCGCCATTGCCGACGCCGGTTTCCGTTCGCTCGGGCTCGACGGCTTCCGCCTGGAGATCACCTCGCTGGGCGATGACAGCTGCCGCCCGCAGTACCGGGAACTGTTGCAGGAGTTCCTCTTTGGTCTCGACCTGGACGAGGAGACCCGGCGCCGGGCGCAGCTCAATCCGCTGCGGGTGCTCGACGACAAGCGGCCGGAGGTGCGCGCCATGACGGCCGAAGCGCCGGTGCTGCTCGATCACCTGTCCGACGCGGCCAAGCAGCACTTCGACACCGTGCTGGCGCATCTGGACGCGATGGGCGTGCCTTACGTCATCAACCCGCGCATGGTCCGCGGGCTGGACTACTACACCAAGACGACCTTCGAGTTCGTGCACGACGGACTGGGCGCGCAGTCCGGCATCGGTGGTGGTGGTCGCTACGACGGCCTGATGCGCCAGTTGGGCGGACAAGACCTGTCCGGCATCGGGTTTGGGCTCGGTGTGGACCGCACGCTGCTGGCGCTGCGCGCCGAGGGCAAGAGTGCGGGGGAGGCCGCGCGCTGCGAGGTGTTCGGCGTGCCGCTGAGCGAGCAGGCCAAGTTGCGCCTGGCGGTGCTGGCCGCGCAGCTGCGCGGCGGCGGTGTGCGCGTCGACATGGCCTACGGCGACCGCGGACTCAAGGGCGCGATGCGCGCGGCCGACCGCTCGGGCGCCCGGATCGCGTTGGTCCTCGGCGACCGCGATCTCGAGTCCGGCACGGTCGGGGTGAAGGATCTCGGGACCGGGGAGCAGGTCCCCGTCACGCTGGATTCCGTTGTCGACGAGGTGCTCGGGCGGCTCAGCCGCTAACTTGTCGCCCGCGCGGC
>NZ_LZMG01000361.1:0-4032 GCF_001673615.1 Mycobacterium sp. 1245499.0 | reverse complement strand
CGACCGTCGACCTGTCTTGGCTCGAGTAGCTGATGAACAGCGGCATCGAAGTCTCCTTGGGTGAGGCGGAGCGAACTAACTCGGGCGAAGCCTCGTCGGCTATTGCACGTGCGCCGATACCGTATCAGTGTTGGGTCCGGTCAGAAGGCGCAAATTCAGGGCCATTTGGCGCGGAGGCGGGCTGAACTCAGCCGTTGCCCCGATCGAGAATCTGGGCGTCGTCGGACGACCGGATCTCGGCGTAGCGTCGCGCGAATTCCTCACCCGGAACCGGCCATTGCTCGCCGCCCTGCCCGCGGACGACCCAGTCGCCGTCGGCCGCCGCCGCGGGTCCCTCCAGGGTGTTGACGACCTCGCCGGGCTGCGCCGGGCGCGCCTGGACCCGTCCTTTGCGACGCCACCGCCCGTCGCCGGCGGGTTCGTAGGTGTCGCGGAAGATGTCGTCGCGCACCGACCAGACCTTGCCGTCTTCGGAAATCGCCCAGTCCCCGGCGTCGGCCCGCAGGATGTGGCCCGAATCCGATGTCCATGTCCACCCGGTCGCGCGTTGCTCCGCGGCGACCGTGCCCACGCGGGAAAAGGATTGCCACAGCGGGCGTGAGCGAAAGCCCAGCTGCCGCAGGCTCCACAAGGTTCCGGCCAGACTGCGCACCGCGGCGTTGAGCAGCTCCGGGTTGGCTTCGACGGTCGGCCAGTCCACCAACTTGTCGTGAATCTTGCGTGAATCGTCGCGTGGCACACCGTATTTCCAGCCGTTGCGGCGGTAGTAACGGCACCAGTCCTCATGCTCTGCCTGGGCCATGCTCATCGCCGCGTGGTGGTCGAACCCCATCAACGCCAGCTGCTCGGTCGGCGCCAAACCCGCCATGTCGCGGCCGGACAACTGCGCCGGGGGGCTGCCCCAGGTGTTCCAGGTATGTCCGGCAATTTGTTCCACCATCCACAAGGCGTTGCGTACCTGGCGGCGGTTGGAGCCGCGGTAGAACTCGTCGAGTTCGGCCCACGGCATCGCGGCGGCCGACCGCGGCGCTCCCGGGTCGATCGTCGAGACGTAGCGCTCGTGGATCAGCCGCGCCGCGCGCTCCCACGCGTCCTGAACCAGTCCCTCCTGGGTGTCGAGCACCAGCGAGTAGGACTGCAACCGGCCGACGACCTGGATCGAGTCGTCGCTGATGCTGGTGTTGAGATCCGAGGCGTGGATGGGCATTTCGGGGAACCGGGCGGCCAGTCGGGCCGCGGTCGTCGCGGCGTGGGCGTCCACGAAGATCACCGCGCAGCCGGCCGGGTCGGTCTCGCCGATCAGCTTCAGCATGGTCGGCACGGTCGGCAGCTGGGCCACGGCGTCGATCTTCGGCCCCTCCGATACGAATCCGGCCTGCCGACGGTAGAACTCGTGATCGGCCAGGTAATCCTCGGCGTCGCGTTCGACCAGCGTCAGCGCGGGCAGCGGCACCGCGTCGGGTGGAGTGTAGAAGTCGCGCTCCAAAGCGCGCTGGGTTAGATTGGCGCACAGGGCAAGGGTCAATTGCGAAGTGCCGCAGACGAACACGCGTCGCGTCCGGCGGGTCGCGCTGATGGCGTCCAGGAGCCTGCCCGCCGTCACCTCGTATTTGCCCACAACGTCGGCCGCCCACCGCGTGTCGGAGCCACCGAACTGCTGGGCACGCCACGCCTGGGCCAGCCACGGGTCGTCCATCCGCACGATGAGCGGCAGCCGCCGCTTGTGGGCGACCTCGGAGAGCCGGCGGCTGATCAGGTCGAGCCACAGCAGGTTGATCGCCGGATCGGGTGCCATCAGGTAGAGCCGAGAAAGATTGCGCCACAGTCGAAGTGACACCAGCGTGGATGGGGTGTCGAAGTCCACCAGGACCACCCGGGCGCCCTGTCGGCGGGCGCGCGCCACGCGGTCGTCGCTGGCGCCGGTGATGACCACCAGGGTGCTGCGCCGGTCCAGCGTGCGCGCCACCGCGCTGATCATCGACTGGGTGTCGGCGTCGACCCCGACGATGACCGTGACCGAGTCGGCCAGGTTGGCCCGCAGCCGGTCCACCTGCGACCGGAACACGCCGACCACCACGCCGCCCAATCCGGTGAAAATCGCCGCCAGCGCCGCGATCCGGGCCAGCTCCAGCCCGACGGGCGTGGGGTTCGGGCAGGTTCGCCCGCTCACCGAGAAGTCACCGGTACCGCCCTTGACCAGGCTGGCCGTCGCCATCAGCGGGGTGAAGAAGGCCGGGTGATTGGCGTCGTGACATCCCCAGTAGGAGGTGAGGCCCAGCACCGCGCCCATGCTGACCAACGCAGCGATCACGGTGAACGAAACCCCCACCACCCGGTGGCTGCTGTCCGATCGGAAGGTCAGCACACACGCCGCGATGAGCACCGTGACCACGATCGCCAGCGTCGGCATCGATCCGGGCCGGCCGAACCATCCCAGCGAGGCCGGCAGCGCGTCAAGGACCGAGGGCTGCAGATCCAGGACAGCCAGATACAGGATCAGAAGCAGGCCGGTCGCACTGACCGCTCGGCGCACCACAGGCGAGGGTGACCGCTTGGGACGCATCCGACCGACCTCCCTTCCGGGGCATATCGTCGCCCATCGGATGCTCGGAGGTCGAACAGTACACGCAGAAAAAGGCGGCCGCGGGCCGTTGCTAGCCGGCGAACCGGGACAGCCGCGCCGAAAGATGCGGCACCAGACCGCCGTCGGCGTCCACCCGCTCCTCGACGTAGGCCAGGTCGCCGCCCTCGACGATGCCGTAGAGGCGTTTGGCGCCGCCGACCAGCACGCCCGACCGGCTGCGGGCCAGCGCGTCGGTGACGAGCTCCCAGGACGACTGGGTCAGGGGGCGGCCGTAGAACAGTTCGACGTAGCCCGCCGAATGGGCCAACAGCAGTTCGATCGCGTGGGATTCGCCGGGATCGTCGGGATCACTGACAAAGCGCCAGAAACCGGTCTCGCGCAAACCGCGTTCCTCATAGTCGCCGGTCTCGCTGAGCCGCCACGAGCGGGCTTCCCAATTCAAATAGTCGCCGCCGTCGTGCGAGACCACGATCTGCTGACCGAACCGATAGTCCCCGTCCTGCCCGCGACCTTCGCCTTCCCCGCGCCACACGCCGACCAGCGGCAGCAGCGCCAGCAGGTCATCGCTCAGATTGGCGCCCTCGCGCAGGTTCGCGGTGTCGGCGGGCAGGGGCAGGTCATCGTAGGAGGGGATGTTGCGGCCGGCGGTCAGCTTGGCGCGCTCAGCGGCCGCGGCCACGGCCCGATCGCCGGAGCCGGCGGAACTGAACGGTTGATCGGGGGTCACGCGCGCCACACCATCCCATCGCTGCGCGCAGGATCGTCGCCGGCTGAGGTCATGCGCGCCGCTCCTCACCTTCGCTGCGCGCAGGATCGTCGCCGGCGCGGGTCACGACTCGTCGGTGATGAGCCGGTAGAGGGTGTACAGGGCGAACCATGAAATCACCACGACCGCCACAACCAGCATGATCTCGAAGAACAGCACCACGGGGACAAGTCTATTCGTCCCGCGGTGTCCGCGTCTGGGGCGGTTGGTGAGTCAGGCGATCTTGACGTCGACCTCGTGGATGCCCGCGCCCGACGGAGCCACCACGGCGTCGCCGTTGCCGGCCTTCGACAGGGCGCGCAGGGTCCAGGATCCGGGTGCGGCGAAGAACCGGAAGTCACCGGTGGCCGACGCCACCACCTCGGCGGTGAATTCGTCGGAGGAGTCCAGCAAGCGGACGAACGCGCCGCCCACTGCCTGGCCGTCGCCGTCCACGACGCGACCGGTGATCACCGTTTCCTTCTCCAAGTCGACGCTGGCGGGCAACGTCAGTCCTTGTTTCGGTGCAGAGCACATATCAGCTTCCCAACTCGATCGGGGCGCCCACCAGGGAGCCGTATTCCGTCCAACTGCCGTCGTAGTTCTTCACATTCCGATGCCCGAGCAATTCATAAAGAACGAACCAGGTGTGCGACGACCGCTCGCCGATGCGGCAGTAGGCGATCGTTTCCTTCTCCCCGTC
>NZ_LZMG01000360.1:0-547 GCF_001673615.1 Mycobacterium sp. 1245499.0 | reverse complement strand
GCCGGGCGCCCAGCGATCCACCACCTCGGCCGGGCAGGCCTCGCCGACCACCGCCAGCGTCACCGACTCCAGCCCCTTCGGCGACAGCATCGCCACCGCCGACGGGGTCTGCGTCAACACAGTGACCTCCGCGTCGACGAGCAGGGCGTGGAAGTCCTTCGGCGAGCGGGCCACCGACTCGGGCACCACCGGTGTCCCCAAGGGCGTGGCGATCACCCACCGCAACGTGACCCAGCTGCTGGACACCCTGGACGCCGGCCTGCCGCGGGTGGGCGTGTGGACGCAGAGCCACTCGTACGCCTTCGACGTGTCGGTCTGGGAGATCTTCGGCGCGCTGCTGCGCGGCGGCCGGCTGGTGGTGGTGCCCGAGTCGGTGGCCCGCTCGCCGAAGGACTTCCACGCCCTGCTCGTCGACGCGGAGGTCACTGTGTTGACGCAGACCCCGTCGGCGGTGGCGATGCTGTCGCCGAAGGGGCTGGAGTCGGTGACGCTGGCGGTGGTCGGCGAGGCCTGCCCGGCCGAGGTGGTGGATCGCTGGGCGCCCGGC
>NZ_LZMG01000359.1:0-19104 GCF_001673615.1 Mycobacterium sp. 1245499.0 | reverse complement strand
CGGCGCGCTGGACGGCGTGACGTCGCTGTCGCGCACCCTGGATCGCCGCGACGAGGCGCTGCAAAGCCTTCTGGCGCACGCGAAGTCGGTCACCGGCGTGTTATCCCAGCGCGCCGCGCAGCTCGGGGTTGGCGTCGTGCAGCGTGTCGGTCAGCACGTTCAGCGCCTTCTCGAACTGCGGCTTGTCCAGATTGTTGGCGTTTTGCCCCAAGTCCTCGAGCGCACCGGCGAGCGTGTACGGCGTCGTCGTGCGGCTGAGCGGGATGGTGGTCGCCTTGCCGCCACCGGCCGGGGTCACCGAGATGGAGCGCTCGCCGAGGATGGTGTCGGTGCGGATCGCGGCCAGCGACTGGTCGCCGACGGCGACGTGGCGGTCGACGCTGAAGCTGATCTTGGCGCTGTCGCCGGCCAGACCCACCGAGGTCACCTTGCCGACCTTGAAACCCGAAACATAAACGGCGTTGCCGGGATTGATGCCGCCCGCGTCGGTGAAGTAAGCGTCATAGATCTTGCCCTGCGGCCAAAACGGCAATCCGGAGTAGCCGAACGCGATGAGCACCACGCAAACCACCAGCACCACACCGAAAATGCCGGTGCGCAGTGGATCGCGCTCATGCCTTGCGTTACTTGGCAAAAGCACACCTCCCCTTGCTGGGATCCACCTGGCCACCGAGCGGCAGCAGGATGTCGCTGCCGGCCGGGCCGTTGATCTTGATCGTCACCGAACAGAAGTAGATGTTGAAGAACGACCCGTAGGCGCCCAAGGCGGACAGCCGCAGGTAGTCCTCGCCGAGCTGTTCGACGTCGTTGTTCACCTCGGCCTTGCGGTTGTCTATCTCGGTGGCCAGCGGCCGGGTGTTCTCCAGGATGCCCTGCAGCGGCCGGCGCGAATTCTTCAGCAGGTCCGTCAAATCCGTCGTCGTGGAGGCCAGCGGCGGGATGGCGCCCGCGATGTCGTCCTTGTGCTGGGCCAGCCCGGTGATCAGCTGCTGCAACTGGTCGACGCTGGCCGAGAACTGCGCGCTGCGTTGATCGACGGTCGTCAGCACCGTGTTGAGGTTGTTGATCACGTCGCCGATGAGCTGGTCGCGCTGGCCCAGCGCCGAGGAGAACGCGCTGGTGTCGGCGAGCACGTTCGACAACGCCCCGCCCTGGCCCTGCAGCAGCTGGATGACAGCGCTGCTGATCGTGTTGACCTTGTCCGCGTCAAGTCCTTTGAGCACCGGCCGCAGACCGCCGAGCAGCGCGTCGAGGTCCAGTGCGGGCTGGGTGTGCTGGCTGTTGATCGTCGCGCCGGCCGGAAGTTTGCGCAGCTCACCGGGGCCCGACGTGATCTCCAAAAACCGGTCGCCGACCAGGTTTTCGTAGCGAATCACCGCGCGGGTCGACGAGTAGAGCGTGTAGCGCTTGTCGACGCCGAACTTGACGTCGATGGTGTTGTCGGGGTTGAGCTTGATGTCCGACACCGCCCCGACCGGTACGCCGGCGATGCGCACCTTCTGGCCCGACTTCAGCCGCGACACGTCGGTAAACGTTGCGTGATAAGTGCTTTCGGGACCGAACCGGAAGTCACCGAACACCACCACCAGACCTGCCGACACCAACAGCATGGCCACCGCGAAGATGCTGACCTTGATCATCATCTCGCGGTGCGACGGCATGCCCGAACTTTCCGGCATCAGAAGTCGTCCCGTTCCGCGAAGGCGCCGTGGAACAGGAACTGCAACGTCGAGGGCGCGTCGAACTGCAGTTCGGTGAACGGCTCGTACGGGATGTTGGCGTTGTCGGTCACCAGGAACGGCGCCCGGTACCACGACCCGCCGTGTTGCTTGTTCGGGATGTCGGGCAAGCCGCGGCAGTTCGGACCGCCGGAGGCGTTCACGACCGGCAGCGATTCCGGATACGTATAAGACGGCGCACCCAGCACGAAGCTCGACGACGTGAACAGGCCGGCTTTCTTCACACCAAGGATCGGTCCGAACTCCTTGAGGCCTCGGTCGATTCCGGCGAAAAGGCAGCCGAATTCCGGCGAGTACTCGGCGGCCACCTTGAGCGGCGCCCGCAGCCGGTTGATCGCGTCGATGAAGTCCTGTTCGGCCGGGGCCAGGGTGTCATACGCGTTGTTCGACAGGCCGATGGTGGCCAACAGCGTGTCGTTGAGGTTCTTCTGCTGGTCGACGACCGTCTTGTTGATCGTCGGCAGGTTGTCGACCACGGTCGTCAGGTCCGGCGCCGCGTCGGCGTAGGTGTTGGCCACGAACGCGGCCTTGCGGAAGTCCTCCTGCAGGGCAGGCAGCTTCGGGTTGGCCTGGCGCGTCAGGGTATTCAAGCCCGACAGGATGCCGCCCAGGTCGTCGCCGTGACCGCGCAGGCCTTCCGCGAACGCGCTGAGCGTCCCGTTGAGTTCGACGGGGTCGATCTTGTGCAGCAGGTCCATCAGCGACTGGAACAGCGTGTTGACTTCCAACTGCACCGAAGAGGCCGCGACGTGCGCATCCGGGCGCAACGACGTGGGCGAAGGCGACTGTGGCGGAATGAATTCCACCGCCTTGGCGCCGAAGATGGTGTTACCCGCGATGTGCACCGCCGCGTTGGACGGAATGAAATGCAGGTCGTCGCTGTTGATTCCCAGCGTGAGCCGCGCCTGGTCCCCGGAATAGTCGATGGTTTCGACCTTGCCGATCTGGATGCCCCGGTACTTGACCTTGGCGCCCTTCTCCATCACGAGCCCGGCCCGGGGCGCCGACACCGTGACGGTGTCGATGGACGCGAATGCCGCTGTATAGGAAAGGTAGGTCAGCACGGCGAAAGCCACCATCAGGCTGGCCAGCACTGCTGCTGCCAGCCGGACGGTTGTGCGTCGCGCGTCTGTGTTCGCCATGTCCTTTTAAGCGGTCCTCTTATCCGGAGAGGTTGAAGTTACCGGACGCTCCGTACACAGCGAGCGAGATGAACAATGTGATGACGACCACGACGATCAGCGACGTCCGCACGGCTTGGCCGACAGCGATGCCCACGCCGACCGGACCGCCGTGGGCGTTGTAGCCGTAATAGGTATGGACCAGCATGACCGCGATGGACATCACGATGGCCTGCAGGAAAGACCACAGCAGGTCCGACGGGATCAGGAACGTATTGAAGTAGTGGTCGTAGAGGCCCTTTGACTGCCCGTTGATGTAGACCGTGGTGAAGCGGGCCGCGAAGAACGCGGCCAGCACCGACAGCGAGTACAGCGGGATGATCGCGATGAGCCCGGCGATCAGGCGGGTTGATACCAGGTAGGACACCGAGTGCACCGCCATGCATTCGACGGCGTCGATCTCCTCGGAAACCCGCATGGCGCCCAGTTGCGCTGTGGCACCGGCACCGATGGTGGCGGCCAGCGCGATGCCGGCGATCACGGGCGCGACGACCCGGACGTTCAGGAATGCCGAGAGGAATCCCGTCAACGCCTCGATGCCGATGTTGCCCAGCGACGAATAGCCCTGCACGGCAATGACACCGCCGGAGGCCAGCGTCAAGAAGGCCGCCACACCGACCGTGCCGCCAATCATGACCAGGGCCCCGGCGCCCATCGTCATCTCGGCGATCAGCCGGACGGTCTCCTTGCGGTAGCGGGTCAGCGCGTTGGGGACATACCGCATGGTCTGCCCGTAGAACAACGCCTGCTCGCCGAAGTCGTCGACCGGCTCTTGCAGGCGGGTGAAGATGCGGCGGAACCGCAGCGTGGCGTCGTAACTCATCGCGTGCTCACCCGTTCCGTCACTTCGCCGAGATCCGCACGCCGATGGCGGTCATCACCACGTTGATCACGAACAGACAGATGAAGGCGTAGACCACCGTTTCGTTGACCGCGTTGCCGACGCCCTTGGGGCCACCCTTGACGGTCAGGCCGCGGTAGCAGCCCACCATGCCGGCCATCACGCCGAACAGCAGCGCCTTGACTTCGGCCAGCACCAGCTCGCGCAGCCCGGTCAGCACGGTCAATCCGTTGATGAAGGCCCCGGGGTTGACGCCCTGCAGGAAGACGGAGAACACGTAGCCGCCGGAGAGACCGATGGCGCACACCAGCCCGTTGAGCAGCAGGGCCACCACCGTGGAGGCCAACACGCGTGGCACGACCAGCCGCTGGATCGGGTCGATGCCCAGCACCCGCATCGCGTCGATCTCCTCGCGGATGGTGCGGGCCCCGAGGTCGGCACAGATCGCGGTGGCGCCGGCACCGGCCACGACGAGCACGGTCACCACCGGGCCCAGCTGGGTGATGGTGCCGAAGGCCGTCCCGGCGCCGGACAGGTCGGCGGCGCCGATCTCGCGCAGCAGGATGTTGAGGGTGAAGGCCACCAGGACGGTGAACGGGATGGACACCAACAGCGTGGGCACCAGCGACACGCGCGCGATCATCCACGTCTGATCGAGAAACTCACCGAATTGAAACGGCCGGCGGAATGCCGCCCGGCCGGTATCCATCATCATCTCGAAAAATCCGCCGACGGCGCGGGCGGGGACCGCGAGTTGTTCCCTCAACGCGGTCCCCCCCTCGGTTTGGTCTCGGCGAAGTCTATGTGTGGCCTTTGCATCGTCTACGGTCGCTCGTGGCTCGGTGTGAGCCGGATCATATTAACCCAGAACAAGTTCACCATGTCAATGAACAGCACTTCTTATCCGAACCGTTAATTCGGCTGGTCAGAAGCACTTGTCAGGTGTCAAACTGACACACGTTCTACCTGGCGATTCCCCCAATCGGCCAGCCGTCAGCGGCTATTGTTCCATCAGCGCGCTGGCGGAAAAATTGTGCTCAGGATCACGGCCAGCAAAGTAATCCTGCAGCGTCGAACTCAGCTGCGCGGGGTCCCACGCGGCACCGTCGGCGCTGAATTTCCGCTCCACGGTCGGCGCGGCGACCAATGTCACCTGTGGACCGTAGACGATGAAGACCTGTCCGTTCACCTCGGCGGCCGCCGGTGACGACAGGAACTTCACCAGATTGACGACGTGCTCGGGTGACAAGGGGTCGATGCCGCCCGCTTCCACCTCGGGTGCGTCGCCGAAGACGTCGGCCGTCATCGCGGTGCGGGCGCGGGGGCAGATGGCGTTGGCGCAGACACCGTAGCGGCCCAGAGCTCGTGCGGCCGTCAGAGTGAGCGAGATGATGCCGGCCTTGGCGGCGCCGTAGTTCGCCTGCCCGACCGGACCGACCAGTCCGGCCTCCGACGCGGTGTTGACGATCCGCCCGAAGATCTGGCCGCCCGCCCCCTTGGCCTTGGACCGCCAGTAGGTCGCCGCGTTGCGGGTCAGCAGGAAGTGACCGCGCAGGTGCACGGCGATGACGAGATCCCACTCCTCGTCGGACATGTTGAACAGCATCCGGTCGCGGGTGATGCCGGCGTTGTTCACCACGATGTCGAGGCCGCCCAGCGAGTCGGCCTGAGCAACCAGTTCGTCGGCGGTGGCGCGTTCGCTGATGTCGCCGGCCACAGCGACGGCCTTGGACCCGGCGGAGTTGATCTCGTCGATGACGTCGGAGGCGTCCAGCGCCGCCGCGATGTCGTTCACGACGACGGTCGCGCCCTGGCGGGCCAGGCCGAGCGCCTCGGCGCGGCCCAGGCCCGCGGCCGCACCGGTCACCACCGCGACCTTTCCGGAGAGATCGGTCGCGTTCGTGCTGCTAGTCAATTTATGAATACCTCTAGTTTCGGGTTACGCGCTCGGGGCTCGGATTAGTCGCCGCGCTGAAGTGCCGCGCGCGGGCATTCGGCGATAGCCTGCTCGGCCAGCTGCTCCTGATCGGCGGGAATCGGGTCGAGCTTCACCACGGCGTAATCCTCGTCGTCCAGGTCGAAGATATCCGGGGCAATTCCCAAGCACACTGCGTTACCTTCGCACCGGTCACGGTCCACGATCACCCGCACAGCACCCTCCTTGAACCTGGCCTTCACCGCAAGACTCGCTTCATCAGCATGTAGGTCCACCATAGGGCCCTGACACCGCTGGGGAAACGGTCGCTGGATTCCCAGACTAGAACGTGTTACAACCGGGAAGGCGAACGGGTAGCCGTTGGTCGAGCTGCGGCCTGTGACGAGGGTTGTCACTGAAGAACGTCGTAAATCTGAAGGACGGCTGAAATGCGCATCAGTTACACCCCGGAACAAGAGGACCTGCGTCGCGAGCTGCGGTCGTACTTCACCGCGCTGATGACCCCGGAGCGCCGCGAGGCGCTGACCTCGACGGGGGGCGGCGAGGTCGGGACGGGCACCGCGTATCGCGACACCGTCGCGCAGATGGGCAAGGACGGGTGGCTCACCCTGAACTGGCCCAAAGAGTACGGCGGCCAGGACCGCTCCCCGATGGACTCGCTGATCTTCACCGACGAGGCCGCCATCGCGGGCGTGCCGGTGCCGTTCCTGACCATCAACAGCGTCGCGCCGACCATCATGGCGTTCGGCACCGAGGAACAGAAGAAGTTCTTCCTGCCCAAGATCGCCGCCGGCGAACTGCACTTCTCCATCGGGTATTCCGAGCCGGGCGCGGGCACGGACCTGGCCAATCTGCGCACCACCGCGGTGCGCGACGGTGACGACTACGTCATCAACGGCCAGAAGATGTGGACCAGCCTGATCGCCTACGCGGACTGGGTGTGGCTGGCGGTCCGCACCAACCCGGACGCCAAGAAGCACCGCGGCATCTCGATGCTGACCGTGCCGACGACCGCCGAAGGTTTCTCCTGGACGCCGGTGCACACCATGGCCGGGGTGGACACCAGCGCCACCTATTACTCCGACGTGCGCGTGCCGGTGACCAACCTGATCGGCGAGGAGAACGGCGGTTGGAAACTAGTGACCAACCAGCTCAACCATGAGCGGGTGGCGCTGGTCTCGCCGCAACCGATCTTCCTGGCGCTGCGCGAGGTCCGCGAATGGGCGCAGAACACCAAGGACGCCGGCGGGGCGCGGTTGATCGATTCCGAGTGGGTGCAGATCAACCTCGCCCGGGTGCACGCCAAGGCCGAAGTTCTCAAGCTGATCAACTGGGAGTTGGCCTCGGCCACCAGTGAAGCCCTGTCGCCCGCCGATGCGTCGGCGGCGAAGGTGTATGGCACCGAGCTGGCCACCGAGGCGTACCGGTTGCTGATGGAGGTGCTGGGTACCGCGGCGACGGTGCGCCAGAATTCGCCCGGCGCATTGCTGCGCGGCCGGGTCGAGCGAATGCACCGGGCCTGCCTGATCCTGACGTTCGGCGGCGGCACCAACGAAGTGCAGCGCGACATCATCGGCATGGTCGCCCTCGGTCTGCCTAGAAACCGCTGAGCCGCTACGTAATAGAAGGACGGACGTCATGGATTTCACCACCACCGAAGCGGCGCACGACCTCGGCAACCTGGTCGACACCATCGTGGACTCGGTATGCACCCCCGAACACCAGCGCGAGCTCGACGGGCTCGATCAGCGCTTCGACCGCGACCTGTGGGCAAAGCTGATCGACGCCGGCATCCTGTCCAGCGCGTCGGCCACATCGCTGGGCGGTGACGGCTTCGGCGCGCTCGAGCAGATCGCGATCCTGGTGGCGCTGGGGCACCAGCTGGCCGCCGTGCCCTATCTGGAGTCGGTGGTGCTGGGCGCCGGAGCGCTGGCCCGGTTCGGTTCCGAAGAGCTGCAACAAAACTGGGGTGTGCCGGCGGTCAAAGGCGAGAAGACGCTCAGCGTTGCCCTCGACGGTGAGATGGGCGAGGGGCCGGTGCGGGCGGCCGGCGCCGGTGCGGGCTACCGGCTGACCGGGACGCGCACCCAGATCGGATTCGGCCCGGTGGCCGACGCGTTCCTGGTTCCCGCCGAAACCGATTCCGGCACAGCCGTTTTCCTGGTCGCCGCCGACGACCCGGGCGTCACGGTGACCGCGCTGGAAACCACCGGCCTGGGCAGCGTCGGGCATCTCGCCCTGGACGGAACCGAGGTGGACGAGAGCCGCAAGGTCGGGGGCGCCGAGGTCGTGACCTGGCTCGGCACGCTGGGCACCTTGGGGCGCAGCGCTTTCCAGCTCGGGGTGCTCGAGCGGGGCCTGCAGATGACGGCCGAATACGCCCGCGAGCGTGAGCAGTTCGATCGCCCGATCGGCAGCTTCCAGGCGGTGTCACAGCGGCTCGCCGACGGTTACATCGACGTGAAGGGGTTGCGGCTCACGCTCACCCAGGCGGCCTGGCGGGTCTCGGAAGACATCGCCGCCGAAATCGACGTCGCCAGTGCGGCGTTCTGGGCCGCCGAGGCCGGTCACCGGGTGGCGCACACCATCGTGCACGTGCACGGCGGCGTCGGCGTGGACACCGATCACCCGGCGCACCGCTACTTCCTGGCGGCCAAGGAGACCGAATTCGCCCTCGGCGGTGCCACCGGTCAGCTGCGGCGGATCGGCCGGGAGCTGGCGGAGACGCCCGCTTAGGCGCAATGGATCTCACCGACGACCTGACGGTCACCAAGCTGCTGGAGCCGCTGACCGAGATCGACGATCGGGGTGTGTACTTCGAGGACTCGTTCACCAGCTGGCGCGACCACCTGCAGCACGGTGCCGCGATCGCCGCGACGCTGCGGGCGCGGCTCGACCCCGCCCGGCCGCCGCATGTCGGCGTGTTGTTGGAGAACACCCCGTTCTTCTCGGCGATGCTGGTGGCGGCGGGCATGTCGGGGATCGTGCCGGTGGGACTCAACCCGGTGCGCCGGGGCGAGGCCCTGCGGCGCGACATCGCCAGGGCCGACTGCCAATTGGTGCTGGCGGATTCGAAATCGTCTGAGACGCTGGGTGATATCGAGCACCTGAACGCCGACTCGCCCGAGTGGGCCGAGGAGGTCGCCGCGCACCGCGACGCCCCGATCTCCTTCCAGGCCGCCTCGCCGGCGGACCTGTTCATGTTGATCTTCACCTCGGGCACCAGCGGCGAGCCCAAGGCGGTCAAGTGCAGCCACGGCAAGGTGGCGATCGCGGGCGTAACGATGTCACAGCGCTTCGGCCTGGGCCGCGACGACGTCTGCTACGTGTCGATGCCGCTGTTTCATTCCAATGCGGTGTTGGTCGGCTGGGCGGTGGCGGCGGCCTGCGAGGGCTCGATGGCCTTACGGCGCAAGTTCTCTGCTTCGAATTTCATCGTCGACGTCCGTCGTTACGGCGCCACCTACGCCAACTACGTGGGCAAGCCCCTGTCGTATGTGCTCGCCACGCCGGAGCGACCCGACGATGCCGACAATCCGCTGCGGGCGGTCTACGGCAATGAGGGCGTACCCGAGGACATCGAGCGCTTCGGCCGCAGGTTCGGGTGCGTCGTGCAGGACGGGTTCGGTTCCACCGAGGGCGGCGTGGCCATCGCCCGCACCCCCGATACGCCGGCGGGTTCACTGGGGCCGCTTCCACAGGGCATCGACATCATCGATCCCGACACCGGGGCGTCCTGCCCGCCTGGCGTGGTCGGCGAATTGGTCAACACCGCGGGGCCGGGGCGTTTCGAGGGTTACTACAACGACGAGGCGGCCGAAGCCGAGCGTATGGCCGGCGGGGTGTATCACAGCGGTGATCTCGCCTACCGCGACGACGCCGGCTACGCGTATTTCGCTGGGCGGCTGGGCGATTGGATGCGGGTCGACGGCGAAAACCTGGGCGCCGCCCCGATCGAGCGGGTGCTGCTGCGCCACCCCGACGTCACCGAGGTCGCGGTGTACCCGGTCCCCGACCCGAGGGTCGGCGACCAGGTGATGGCGGCGTTGGTGATGGCGCCGGGCACCGAGTTCGAGGACGAGAAGTTCCGCGCGTTTCTGGCCGAGCAGCCGGACTTGGGACCCAAGCAATGGCCGTCGTACGTGCGGATCACTACCGAACTGCCGCGGACGGTGACCTTCAAGGTGTTGAAGCGCCAGTTGGCCGCTCAGGGTGTGGACTGTGACGACCCGGTGTGGCGGATCCACCGCTAGGGACCCGGGTCGTGCGTTGCCGCCGGATGTGCGGTCCACACAGTAAACTCAGCGCTTGATGAAAATCCGCGAAACGATCGCCTGCTCGATCCTGGTCGGGTCGCTGGGTGGCGCCGTGCTCGGGCTGGGCTCCGGTTTGGCCGCGGCGGATCCGCCTCCGGCGCCTCCCCTGCCTCCGCCACCGCCGCCGCTGGTGTGGTCGCCGCCGACGCCGGACCGCGAACCGTGGGAAGTCCCGCCCCCACCGGAGCAGGGGCCGCCGCTCCCGCCGGCGGGCTGATGGTTTTGCCGACAAGGAGACGCGATGGTTGATGCGCCGGTCCCCCACCTCGGCGTCGCTGTGACGCGCGCCGATAACGGAACCAGCGCATGACGGCACGCCCACTCGAGCTCGCGCTGGAAGCCAGCTTCGACCAGCTTGCCGCCGCGGTGCCGGCGAACGTCGGCGTCGCGATCGCCCGGCCGGACAGAACCTTTTCGCTGGGCAGCTGGTGGTCGGGCGTGGCATGGTCGACCATCAAGGTGCCGTTGGCGATAGCGGCGCTGCGCAACGATTGGCTGGGCGCGCGCGATTTGGTCGTCAAGGCGATCACCGAATCCGACAACCGCGCCTCCGAACAGTTGTGGTCGCAGTTGGGCGAGCCCGCGCAGGCGGCGCGACGGGTGCAGGTCGTGGTGGCCGAGGGCGGTGACACCGCGACGGTGGTCGAATCGCGTCGACTGCGCCGCGGGTTCACCGCATTCGGCCAAACGCAGTGGAGCCTGCAGCGCCAAGCGCGGTTCGCCGCGGAGCTCTCGACCATCCCCGACGCCGTCGAAGTGATCGACCTGATGCAGCGCCTGGTCACCGGCGACCAGTGGGGCCTGGCCGCCAAAGGCATTGCCGCCAAAGGTGGTTGGGGGCCCGGTGTGCACGGCGAGTACCTGGTCCGGCAATTCGGCATCGTCCCCACCCCGGCCGGCCACTGGGGCGTGGCGCTGGCAGCCGATGCGCACGACGGCGCGTTCGAGACGGGCGTCGACGTGGTCAACACGATGACGGACTGGCTGCTGAGCCGGTTGCCGACCCTAGCCCGTTATTGACGGCACCACGGCGTCGATCAGATGCGGCCCCGGTTCGGCGAAGGCGTCGCGCAGCGCATCGGCCAATTCCTCGGCCGTGGTGACGCGCCGTGCGGGTACTCCCATGCCCTCGCTGATCTTCACGAAATCCATTGTCGGGTCAGATAAGTCGAGCAGTGACAGCGCTTCAGGGCCGGGCGCCGACCCGGCGCCGACGCGTTGCAGCTCGATGCGCAGGATGTCGTAGGCGCTGTTGTTGTACAGCACGGTGGTGACGTCGAGGTTCTCCCGGGCCTGGGTCCACAATCCCGAAATCGTGTACATGGCCGAGCCATCGGATTCCAGACACAACACCGGGCGATTGGGGGCGGCCACCGCGGCGCCCACCGCGGCCGGTATGCCGTAGCCGATCGCCCCACCGGTCAGGGTCAGCCAGTCGTGCGCCGGCGCCCCGGCGGTCGCCTGGGCGAGCAGCACGCCCGAGGTGTTCGACTCGTCGACCACGATGGCATTTTCGGGCAGCAGCGCCCCGATCACATCGGCGGCCGACGCGGAGGTCAGCGGGCCCCTCGGCAGCGGAGGACGCGATGCGGCGGCCACCGGCGCCTCGGTGCCGGGTGCCACCTGGTCGGCCAAAGCGATCAAAGCCTCTGCTGCACCGCTGTATTCGGCGAGCACGTGCACCTCGCAGCCGGCCGGCACCAGATCGCTGGGCATGCCGGGGTAGGCGAAGAACGACACCGGCGACTTGGCGCCGGCCAGCACCAGATGCTTGGCGCCGTCCAGCTGGGCCGCGGCGGCCTCGGCGAAATAGGCGAGCCGGTCGACCGCGGGGACGCCGGCGCCGCGCTCCAGCCGGGTGGGGAAGGTTTCGCACAACACGCGCGCACCCGTTGCCGCCGCAATGCGGGCGGCCGCCGCCAGCCCGGCACGGCGGGTGGCGTCGCCGCCCACCATGATCACCGTGGGCTCGCCGGAGCCGAGCACCTCGAGCACCTCGGGCGCCAACAGCGGATCGGCGCTCGCCGGCTGCGCATCCAGGTTGGAGAACAGCTGGGCGCCGTCGGACCAGGACACGTCGGCGGGCAGGATCAGCGTGGAAATCTGTGAACCCCACCGGCTGGCCGCGATGCCCTCGACGGCGTCGGCCGAAACCTGGGAGGCGTCAGCGGTCCGGCGCACCCAGCCCGAGACGGTGCCGGCCAGCGCGTCGATGTCGGATTCCAGTGGGGCGTCGTATTTTTTGTGATAGGTCGCGTGGTCGCCGACGACCACCACCATCGGTACCCGCGCACGGCGCGCGTTGTGCAGGTTGGCCAGGCCGTTGCCCAGTCCGGGTCCCAAGTGCAGCAGCACCGCGGCCGGTCGATCGGCGATGCGCGCGTAACCGTCGGCCGCTCCGGTGGCGACCCCCTCGAACAGCGCCAGCACGCCGCGCATCCGCGGCACGGCGTCCAGCGCCGCGACGAAGTGCATCTCCGACGTGCCCGGGTTGGCGAAACACACGTCGACGCCGCCGTCCACCAGGGTGTTGATCAGGGCCTGGGCACCGTTCACTTGACTGCCTCCAGTCGGAAAACTCGTTCGGCGTTGCCGCGCAGGAAATCTCGGCGGGCCTCGTCGGACAGCCCGAGGTCGTCCAGTCCCGCCAGCGCGTGCTCGTGGGTGATCATCGGATAGTTGGTGCCGAACAACACCTTTCGTTGCCCGGTACCGGTCTTCATGAACCTGACCAGTTCATCCGGCAACCGCTTGATGGTGTACGCCGAGGTGTCGATGTAGACGTTTTCGTGCTTGCGGGCCACCGCGACCATCTCCTCGGTCCACGGATAGCCGACGTGACCGCAGACGATCACCAGCTCCGGGAAATCGAGCGCCACCTGGTCGATGTAGGGAATCGGCCGGCCGGTCTCCGACGGGCGCAACGGACCGGTGTGACCGACCTGGGTGCAGAACGGCACCCCGGATTCCACGCACTGGGCAAACAGCGGATAGTAGCGACGATCGGTGGGCGGGGCATCCCACAACCACGGCACCACCCGCAGGCCGACGAACCCTCCGTCGGCTATCCGGCGCCGCAACTCCCGGACGGCTTCCATCGGGCGGTCCAGGTCGACGGTGGCCAGCCCGGCGAGCCGATTCGGGTGCGCGGCAATCCATTGCGCCACCTCGTCGTTGGAGACCAGGTCGGCTCCCCCCGGCCCCCGCCAGGCGCTGAGCACACCCACTTCGACGCCGGCGACGTCCATCGACGCCAGGGTCGCCTCGATCGGGATATCGGTGTCGGGGATCGACCCGCCCGTCCACCGCCGCAGGGATGCCAGCATGTCGCTGCGCAGGAACCGCGCAGTCGGATGCTGCATCCAGACATCGATCGTCATGCGATTGGACTTTAGCCCGCCGACGATGCGCGCCGCGGAGCGGCGGGAGGAGGAGACGGGCAATCAACACCAGACCGGGCCCGGCCGCCCTCCGATCTCAGAGGGTCAGCGCGGCGCGGGCGCAGGCGTGCGTCTGCTGCGCGTACCCGCCGCCGAACAGCGCCACGTGCGCCAGTAGCGGGAAGAGCTGGTGCAGGCCGGTGCGGTCGCGCCAGCCGGGCCGCAGCGGTCGCACCCGCTGATAGCCGTCGATGACCGCGTCGAAGTGGGGGCAGCCGAACAGCGCGAGCATCGCCAGGTCGGTCTCGCGGTGACCGGCGTGTGCGGCCGGGTCGATGAGCACCACACCGTCGGGCGTCCACATCACGTTGCCGCTCCACAGATCGCCGTGCAGCCGCGCCGGGGCGTCGTCGTCGTCGAAATCGCCCGCGCGGCAACGGGCCGCGACGGAGTTCACGGCGTCGCGGGTGGCGGCGTCCAGGCCCGGGGCGGCGAGTTCGGCCATCGGGGCCAGCCGCTCCTCGGCATAGAACTCACCCCAGCGCCGGTGCGGGCGCAGCGAGAGCGGCAGGGGCTGCGACAGCGGCCCGAAAAAGCCCGTCCCGGCCCAGCCGTCCGGCCCGGCGCCGAACGCCGCGGCGCCCGCGTCGTGCGTGACGGCCAGCCGGTTGCCGAATGCGCGCGCGGCCTCGGGGGTGGGGCGCACGGAGTCAAGGCGCCGCAGGGTCAGGCTCGTGTCATCGACGGCGACGACCTGCGCGCACGGCACGCCGCCGTCGACATCGGAAAGCCATTGCAGCCCTGCGGCTTCCCAAGCGAAGAAGCCGGTCGGTGCGGCCGGATTACGTTTGACGAAGTCGGTCACGCAGTGGCGTGAGCGGCGTGCACGTCGTCGGCCGGGCGGGCCTCGGTCTGCTCCTTGGCCCAGCGGTAGTCGGGCTTGCCCGCGGGCGACCGCTTGACCTCGTCGACCAGCCACAGGCTGCGCGGCACCTTGTAACCGGCGATCTCGGAGCGCACGAAGCTGTCCAGCTCCGACAGCGTCGGTCGCGATCCCGGCCGCGGCTGCACGACGGCGGCGACGTGCTGGCCGTACCGCGCGTCCGGCACGCCGACCACCAGGGCGTCGAAGACGTCGGGGTGGCCCTTGAGCGCGGCCTCGACCTCCTCGGGGTAGATCTTCTCGCCGCCGCTGTTGATCGACACCGAGCCGCGGCCCAGCATCGTGACGGTGCCGTCCTCCTCGACGGTCGCGAAGTCGCCGGGGATGGCGTAACGCACGCCGTTGAAGGTCTTGAACGTCTCGGCGGTCTTCTTCTCGTCCTTGTAGTAACCGACCGGGATGTTGCCCTTCTTGGCAATGAACCCGCGTACTCCGGAGCCGGGCTTGACCTCGTTGCCCTGTTCGTCGAGGACGACGGTGCGGTGGTCGATCGTCACGCGCGGGCCGCCGGCATGCGGCGCGTCCTTGGCGACGATGCTGGTGCCGCCGAATCCGGTCTCCGATGAACCGATCGAGTCGGTGATGACGCGGTTGGGCAGCAGCTCGAGGAACTTCTCCTTGATGCTCGGCGAGAACAGCGCCGCGGTGGAGGCGAGCAGGAACAGCGACGACAGGTCGTACTCGTTTCCCTTGTCCTGGTGCGCAAGTAGCGCGTCGAGCAGCGGTCGCGCCATCGCGTCGCCGGTGAAGAACAGCAGGTTCACCTTGTGTTCGTGGATCGTGCGCCAGACCTCGTCGGCGTTGAATTCCGGTGCCAGCACGGTGGTTTGGCCCGAGAAGATCGACATCCAGGTGGCCGACTGGGTGGCGCCGTGGATCATCGGCGGAATCGGGTGGCGGACCATCGGTGGGTTGGCCGCGGCGGCCTTGGCCAGGTCGTACTCGTCCTTGACGAATTCGCCTGTGGCGAAGTCGGTTCCGCCGAACAGCACCCGGTAGATGTCCTCGTGGCGCCACATCACGCCCTTCGGGAAGCCGGTGGTGCCGCCGGTGTAGAGCAGGTAGATGTCGTCGGCGCTGCGCGGGCCGAAGTCGCGCTCGGACGAGCTGCCCGCGATCGCCGAATAGAACTCGACGCCGCCGTAACGGCTGAAGTCGTTGTCGCTGCCGTCCTCCACGACCAGGATCGTCTTGACGTCGGGGGTGTCGGGCAGCACGTTGGCCACCCGGTCGGAGTACTGACGCTCGTGCACCAGCGCGACCATGTCGGAGTTCTCGAACAGGTAGCGCAGCTCGCCCTCGACGTAGCGGTAGTTGATGTTCACCAGGATGGCGCCCGCTTTGACGATGCCGAGCATCGCGATGACGATTTCGATGCGGTTGCGGCAGTACAGGCCGACCTTGTCGTCCTTTTTCACCCCTTGCTCGAGCAGGTAGTGAGCCAGGCGGTTGGCCTTCTCCTCCAGCTGGGCATAGGTCAGCTTCTCGTCGCCGCAGATCAGGGCGACACGGTCGGGCACAGCGTCGATGGCGTGCTCTGCGAGATCGGCAATATTCAAGGCCACGGCCACCAAATTAGAACGTGTTACATTTCGAGGCAAGCTCGTGCCCATTGTCGAGGGAAAGGCGGTAGCCGTGACCGTGGAGAATGCCGGAACCCCAGCAAACACCGAAAACGGGGAGACCGGACCGGACGCGCTGGTGGAACAGCGTGGTCACACCCTCATCGTGACCATGAACCGGCCGCACCGCCGCAACGCCTTGAGCACGGAAATGATGGAAATCATGGTCCAGGCCTGGGACCGCGTGGACAACGACGACGACATCCGCGTCTGCATCCTGACCGGGGCCGGTGGCTACTTCTGCGCGGGCATGGACCTCAAGGCAGCAACGCAGAAGCCGCCGGGCGAGTCGTTCAAGGACGGCAGCTACGACCCGTCGCGAATCGATGCCCTGCTCAAGGGCCGTAGGCTCAAGAAGCCGCTCATCGCGGCCGTCGAGGGCCCGGCCATCGCCGGGGGCACCGAGATCCTGCAGGGCACCGACATCCGGGTGGCCGGTGAGAGCGCCAAGTTCGGCATCTCCGAGGCCAAGTGGAGCCTGTACCCGATGGGCGGCTCGGCCGTGCGACTGGTGCGCCAGATCCCCTACACCGTGGCCTGCGACCTGCTGCTCACCGGCCGGCACATCACCGCCGCCGAAGCCAAGGACATCGGCTTGATCGGCCACGTCGTTCCCGACGGGCAGGCGCTGGCCAAGGCGCTCGAGATCGCCGAGGTGATCGAAAACAACGGACCGCTGGCCGTGCAGGCGATCCTCAAGACGATCCGCGAGACCGAGGGCATGCACGAGGAAGAGGCCTTCAAGCCCGACACCGCCAACGGGATACCGGTGTTCCTCTCCGAGGACTCCAAGGAGGGCCCCCGCGCGTTCGCCGAGAAGCGCAAGCCCAACTTCAAAAACCGCTAGGCCGGGGCCCCACCTCGCCGAGCGTGCCCCCCCTCGCCGAGTGCCCCACCTCGCCGAGCGTAAGCGCACTGCGAAATTGCGCCTGTTTTTCCGCAGCGCGCTTACGCTCGGCGCAAACGGGATGCAGAGAGTCAGCTCAGCAGCGGCGCGCTCGGGGTGAACACCACCGGCATCGCTTCCAGGCCGCTGACGAAGTTCGCCGGCCGCAGCGGCAGCGTCGAGTCGTCATCGGCCAGCCGCAGATCCGGTAGCCGCTTGAGCACCCGCTCGGTCATCATCGACAGCTCGAGCCGGGCCAGCTGGTTGCCCAGGCAGAAATGCGTGCCGAAGCCGAAGGCCATGTGGCTATTCGGGTTTCGACGAATGTCGAAGTTGTCCGGGTCTTCGAACACGGACTCGTCGAAGTTGCCCGACTCGAAGAGCAGCATGATCTTCTCGCCCTCGCGCAACGAGGTGCCGTGAAAGTCCGTATCAGCCGTCAAAGTTCTGCACATGTTCTTCACCGGCGATGTCCAGCGCAGCATCTCCTCGATGGCACCGGGAAGCAACGACGGGTCGCGCACCAGGGCCTCCCACTGGTCGCGGTGGCGCACCACCTGCTCGGTTCCGCCGCTCAGGGTGTGCCTGGTGGTCTCGTCGCCGCCGATGAGGATGAGCAGCGTCTCCATGACGATCTCGTCGTCGGACATCCGCTGCCCCTCCACCTCGGCGTTGACCAGGATGGAGAACAGGTCGTCGGTGGGCTCGGCGCGCCGCTTGGCGATGATGTCCATGGTGAACGCGGTGTAGGCGGCGAAAGCCTCCATGACGGTTTGGAATTCGGCCGACGCCGGGTCGATGTGGGAGCTCAGCCCGCACACCAGGTCGTCGGACCACTTCAACAGCATGCTGCGTTCGGAGGGCAGCACGCCCAGCATGTCGCCGATCACCGCCATCGGCAGCGGGGCGGCGATGTCGCGGACGAAGTCACACTCGCCGCGCTCACACACCGCGTCGATCAGCGTGTCGCACAGCTTGGCGATGGACGGCTCCTTCTCCTTCACCCGCTTGCGGGTGAAGCCGGCGTTGACCAGCTTGCGCCGCAACAGATGCGCGGGATCGTCCATGTCGATCATGTAGGGCATGCCGGGCTGGTCGGGACGGATGCCGCCCGTGCTGGAGAACAGTTCCGGATTGCGTTCGGCGTCCAGGATGGCTTGGTAGGTGGTGGCACCGGCCAGGCCGTTGCGATCCCGAAACACCGGATGGTTGGCGCGCATCCAGCGGTAGGCCTCGCGCGAGGTGTGACGGTCCGCGTAGAAATTACCGTCTGCCAGATCGATGTTCGAGATTGCTTCCGGGATGGTCGAAGTCATCTACAGCCTCCAAATGTGTTGACGAGCGGATTACAGTAACCGGCATGCCTGAGTCACAACACGTAGTTGCGGGGACGGTCCTCACCATGCCGGTGCGGATACGAAAAGCGGATGTGCATACCGCGATGTTTTCGGTGGATGCGCAAGCGGCGCAACGCCTTATCGACTACAGCGGCCTGCAAGTCTGCCAGCACCGCCGCGGCCGGGCGGTGGTGAACCTGATGCTGGCCCGCTATATCGACGGCGATCTGGGGCAGTACCACGAATTCGGCACGGCGGTCATGGTCAACCCGCCCGGCTCGACGGCGCGCGGCTGGCGAGCACTGGGCGATGCGGCCGCGTTCATCCACCACCTGCCCGTCGACCAGAGCTTCACCCTGGAAGCGGGCCGCTCGATCTGGGGATTCCCAAAGATCATGGCGGAGTTCACCGTTCGCGAGCAGGGCCGGTTCGGATTCGACGTCAGCGCCGATGGCGCGCACATCGCGGGCATCGACTTCGCCCGGGGAGTGCCGGTGCCCTCGATGTTCACCTCGCGCCCGCAGGTGCTCAAGACCTACACCTTCGCCGAGGGCACCACCCGGGAGGTGCCCTGGGAGATGCGGGTGCGCGGGCTGCGCGGCCAGCCCGGCGGGGCGACGCTGCGTCTGGGCGATCACGCCTACGCCAGGGAGCTGGCGTCGCTGGGACTGCCGAAGCGGGCGATGATCTCTGGATCCGTCGGCCACGTCGAGATGACGTTCGGCGACGCCCACCCGCTCGGCTGACCGGCCGGGCGCGCGCTGCTTCGTCGTCGGGCGTGCCATCCGGACAATCTAGAACGCGTTCTAAGCCCCTGGCAAGAAAATTAGAACGTGTTCTAGTTTGGCGCGCGCGGCCGTCAGATCAGCGTCGCCAGCTCGCGGACCTGCTCCGTACTGCGTCCGGACACCACCATCATGGTG